>NZ_JBHWVJ010000013.1:0-116147 GCF_042736725.1 Streptomyces sp. NPDC060028
GGCGGGCCCCCTCGGGGGCCCGCCTCTCACGCACCTCCGTCACACAACAAGCTCAGTGTACTTCGCCTTCACCCCGCGGCACCACGGCGACGGGACAACGAGCGCGCATGACCAGCGAGTTGGCGACCGAGCTCGATGGCCAGCCGTCGGTGCGAAGCCGTCGCCGAGGCCGCCCGAGCACGACCAGGCCGGCGGTACCCGACCCCGTCGCCAGCCGCGCCCGCGGGGCGCCCGCGACCACTACGGGTTCGACCTCCACGTCCGAGTAGTCGCTGCTGCTGAAGGCGTCGAGCCGATGCCCCTGGGCCGCCTCGGCAGCGGCGGCCCGCCGTGACGTGGACGCCGAGACCACCTCCAGCGCGGTACCGCGTCCGCGGGCCTCCAGGAAGGCGAAGTCGATCGCCGCGTGAGGCGTGAGCTCGGGATGGAGTCCCAGGACCACCCGTTCCCGCCCGTCGGGGGCCGGACCGGCTGCGGTGCGCGGGCCCGGCGGCACCACGACCACCGGGCACTGCGCCCGGGCCACACACGCGAGGCTGGTGGAGCCGAGCAGCAGGCTCGCGAGTCCTCCGCGCCGACGTGAACCGAGCACCAGCACCTGGGCGTGTCTCCCGAGCGCGACCAGCGTGTGCCCCACCGCGCCGGCCGGGGAGGCGTACCGTACGGACGGCAGTCCCTCGCGCTCCTTCAGGATGCCGTGTACCTCGGCCAGGACGGTGTCCTGGTGGCCCGCGGCGCCGACAGGTAGCTTGTGGAGCCCGCCCAGGGGCGCGTAATCGGGCCGGACATGGACCACGAGCAGCTCGGCGCCCCGTCGCCGGGCCGTTGTCGCCGCCCAGTCCAATGCGGGGAGGCTGTGGGGGGCGCCGTCCACGGCGACCACGACGGGCCGCTGCCGCAGCGGCTTCGCGCTGTCCACGGACTTCACGGCCGCGTCGGCTTCGTGCGCTGTATCAACGTCATGCTGTTCATCGTGGTCGATCCGCGAACGGTGCGGGCAGGGACGAAAGCCCCGTCCCTCCAGGAGGAAAGACTCTTTCCTGGGCTGTCACGTGGATGGATACCTGCTGGTCAGATGCCGTGGGTGGCGGCGATGGCTCCGTCGGAGACGGCGGCAGTGAGCAGGGCATGGTCCTGGGCGGTCTGGTCCGCGTAGTGGAGGGCGAAGTCGGCGATGGCACGGTCGAAGGTGTCGGCGTTGCCGAGGTACCCGGCGATGGCGAGGCGGTCGCCGGAGCGGGCGTGGGCCCGGGCGAGGGCCGTGCCGCACAGTTCGGCGTACTGGCGGAGCATGTCCGGGGTCATGGTCTCCACGACGGCCGACCCTTTCATGTCGCGCAGTTGTCGGGCGTAGAAATCGCGCCCGGCAGGGCCAGTCGTCCAGCCGAGGAAGATGTCTCCGGCGGCCTGGAGGAGCTTTTGTCCCGCTACCACCCGGTGGCCGTGGTGCCCGTGGCGGTCGGCAGGAAGGTGGTCTTCCAGCACCGAGCGTCCGGCCTCCTTGATCTGGAGGAAGAGCGGGTCCTGCTCGTCCCGGCCCGTCAGCAGGACGATGAAGCAGCGGGTGCCGACGCTCCCGACGCCGACGGCCTTGCGTGCCGCTTCGACGAAGTGGTAGCGGTCGAGCAGGAGACGTCGCTCTTCCGGGAGTGTGCTGCGGTATTCGCTGAAGATCTCGTCGACGGCCTCACTTTCGGGTGCGGTGAGGCGCTCGAGCAGGGGCGGGTCGTGGATGATGTGGCGGCGGCCCTTCCGGGTCTCGGTGAGCTTGCCGAGGGCCTGGAGGCTGGTACGCCGTCGGGCCCGCGCCAGACTCGCCTCGACCCGGCTTCGCAGCTTGCTCTCCCGGATCAGGGGGAGCACCTCGGCCGTGTCGAACCGCTGGTACCAGACGGCGAGTTCGCCCTGCTCGGCCAGGCGTCGCATGGACAACCGGTAGGCCCGAGCGGCGGCGAGGGCGGATTGCCACGCTCGGTCGTCGCCGTGCCCGTCTTCCCGGGCGGCGACTGCCGCGCTGGCGGCGAGCCGCTCGACGTCCCATTCGAAGGGCCCGGGCAGGGTTTCGTCGAAGTCGTTGAGGTCGAACAGCAGCGCCCGCTCCGGTGAGGCGAAGAGGCCGAAGTTCAGCAGGTGGGCGTCGCCGCAGAGCTGAACGGACAGGCCGGTGTCGGGCTGGGCCGCCAAGTCCGCGGCCATCACCGCGGCGGCGCCCCGCAGGAAGGCGAACGGGGAGGCGGCCATCCGCCCGTAGCGGATCGGCAGGAGCTCGACGACCCGGTCGGCAGCCTGCCGCTCCAGCACATCGAGCGGGTCGGGACGGTCCGCCGCCGCGGTCCACCGCCCGTGCGAGGACCGGCTGACCCGCTTGCGGACGGCCCGGCCACGCAGGGCCCTCTCGGCTGGACTGGCCATGATCATCTCCTTGTCACCCCTCCTCCCCAGCATGGGCGCGCCGGGGCCCCCGCGCACGCCGGCCCGGGAAGGGCGCCGGCCGGTCGCCACAAGGCGCGAAGCCGCCCATCGGTGCCATGCTGGAAGGGAAGGCCGGGGCCGTCAGCTGGACTGTCCGGCTTGCGCCCGGTCGGTGAGGAGGAGCGACGTGTCCGGTCTGCTTCGAGGAATAGCACGTACCGCGGCGGTCGCAGGTACGGCGACGGCGGTCTCCAACCGGGTCTCGCGGCGCCAGGCGGGCCGGTGGGCCGAGCAGGACACCCGGGCCTACGGGCAGCAGGCTGAAGCCACGCCCGCCCCGCCCCCGGCGCCCACGCAGCCGCCGCCGTCCGACGACATGAGCAGTCGTATCGCTCAGCTCAAGGAACTCGCGGTGTTGAAGGAGCAGGGAATCCTGACCGAGGCGGAGTTCGCGGAGCAGAAGAGCAGGATCCTCAACTCCTGACGTCCCGGCGCCTCTCGGGGGTCTCGGCTCCCTATCCGGCGAGCTGGTAAAGACTCCTGCCCACGAGCCACAGGCCGAGGAGGAGACAGGTAATCACGGTCGCCGGGTCCTTGTGTCGTTCGAGCCATTCGCGCAAGTGGGTCAAGGCGAGTTGGGCCTTTTCCGGTGCGAACACCATGTACAGCTCCATGGCCAGAAGGCTGGAGGTGGCCAGGAGGCAGAACGCCACCAGAGTCAGGTAGGACACGCTGTGGGAGAGATCGGCTTGCACGACGGTGGCGGCAGCGGCTCCGACCATGCCCCAGGGTTGCAGGAGCACGGCAAGCGCAGCCGCGGACCATCCGGTGGCGTCGTCCATGCGTGAGGACAGCGAAGTGCCGGCGGGAGCCGTCGCGGTACGGCGGGGCCGACGGCGTCTGCGCTCGCTGTAGACGATCAGGCCCACACCGATGACCAGCGTGGCGACGAGCGCCGCGATGGAGGGCGGAGAGCGGGGCGGCGGTGGCTCCCCGCCGGTCAGGAACACAACGATCGCCATGACGACCACCAGGCAGGCCAGCCAGGCCAGGATGAAAGCCAGCCCCTTCCGTACGCCTCGGGGTGCGGCCACGACCAGCACGAAGGCCATGATCGGCAAGGGGAAGAGTGTGACGGCCAAGCCGATGAGGAGCAGGTCAAGCGCCATGGCTGCGCACCCCGCACCCGTGCTTCGTCCCCGCCCGCAGGAAGGGCCGAGGTGTCGATCGTGCCGCTCTCACTGCGCGCGCCTCGAGGCCAGGTCGAGTTCGGTGTCGAGCGCGAGGGCGGCGGTGATGAGGGCGAGGTGGGTGAAGGCCTGGGGGAAGTTGCCGAGTTGCTCCCCTGTGGGGCCGATCTCCTCGGCGAACAGGCCGACGTGGTTGGCGTACGTCAGCATCTTGTCGAAGGCGTAGCGGGCCTGTTCGAGCCGTCCCGCCCTCGCGAGCGCGTACACGTAGAGGAAGCTGCACAAGGAAAACGTGCCTTCGCAACCCGCCAGACCGTCGGGAGAAGCCTCCGGGTCGTAGCGGTAGACGAGGCTGTCGGAGACGAGTTCGGCGTCCATGGCGTCGAGGGTGGAGAGCCAGCGCAGGTCCTTGGGGGCGATGAAGCCGACGAGCGGCATCAGCAGCAGGGAGGCGTCCAGGACGGTGCTTCCGTACTGCTGGACGAACGCCTTGCGCTCCGTGCTCCACCCGCGGGTCATGACCTGTTCCATGATGGCGTCGCGCGTGGCGGTCCAGCGGTCCAGGTCCGCCGGGCGTGCGTTGGCCATGGCTTGGCGGATGCCACGGTCGAAGGCCACCCAGCACATGACGCGGCTGAAGGTGAAGTCCTTCCGGCCGCCGCGGGTCTCCCAAATGCCTTCGTCCGGACGGTCCCAGTGGTCACACAGCCAGTCGAGCACGCCGGCGGAGCGTTTCCAGCCGTCGTAGCCGACGACGTCGTTGGTCTGGCCGGCTTGGGCGAGGGCGTAGACGGCCTCCCCGTAGATGTCCAACTGCAGTTGGTCGGCGGCCCCGTTGCCCGCGCGCACGGGAGACGAGCGGCGCCACCCTTCCAGGTGGTCGAGGACCTCTTCGGTCAGGTACGGATCGCCGTCGATGCGGTACATGATCTGCAGGGGTTCGCCGTTGGGGGCGCCGCCGCCCTGGAGCCGTTGCTGCAACCAGTGGCGGAAGCCGTCGGCCTCGTCGGTGAAGCCGAGGTCGCGCATGGCGCGTACCGAGAGGGAGGCGTCGCGGACCCAGGTGTAGCGGTAGTCCCAGTTGCGCTCCCCGCCTTCCTGCTCGGGCAGGCCCATGGTGGCCGCGGCGATCGGCCCGCCGGTGGGCGCGTAGGTGAGGAGCTTGAGGGTGATGGCGGAACGGTTGACCATCTGCTGCCAGCGACCGCGGTAGGTGCAACGGCCGATCCAGCCGTGCCAGAAACGGCGCACGTCCATGAACTGTCGCACCGGCTCGGCCGTGCTGAGGGGAGGCGGAGCCTCACGCCCCGCGTCGCAGACCGTCAGCAGGACGGCCGCGCTCTCGCCCGCGTCCAGGGTGATGGTCGCGCGCACGTCCTGCCCGTCTGCTTCCAGGGAAACGGTGTCGACCGCCTGCAGATATGCGGTCACGCCCGGCCCGTCGAAGCGCGCGGTGGAGCCGTCCAGGACCAGTTCGGGCGGTGCCCGGCCGTAGTCGAAGCGGGGCCGGCACTCCAGCGTGAAGCGCACGGCCCCCCGTACCACTCGTACGTACCGCACCACTTGGTGGCGATCGGTGGCCGTGTGCCCCTCGGGGACGGGCATGAAGTCGACGACCTCACCCACGCCCCCGGAGGTCAGGAAGCGGGTGATGAGAATGGCGGTGTCGGCCAGGTAGAGCTGGCGGGTGACCACGTCGGTCTCGCGTGCCAGTCCCTCCTCGTCAAGGACGGAGGGCACGTCCGCGGTCATGGCGAAGTATCCGCCACGGTCGTGGTCGAGCAGGCCCGCGAAGATGCTGGGCGAGTCGAAGCGTGGTGAGCAGAACCAATCGAGCACGCCCTCGGAAGAGATCAGCGCACAGGTCTGCAAGTCGCCGATCAGGCCGTGCTCGGCGATGGGCGGGTAGGGGCGCATCAACCCTCCACGGCTGGCTGGAACCGGGCCGCCGTGCGACGGCAGGCGTCGGCAGTCGACGAGACGGCGAACTCGTCAGGTTTCGCATCCATGATCTGTGCCTTCGCGGCGGGTTCAGGAGGCGAGGACCTTGGCCTTGGCCTGTTCGTACTCGGATGCCGTGATGTCTCCGCTGTTCTTGAGCTCCGCGAGCCGGGACAACTCCTCGGTCGCGCTCGTGGTTCCGGCACTCTCGCGTACGTAGGAGCGGAACGCCTGCTCGTTCTGGCGAGCCCTCTTGAGCTCGCGTTCACCCATCCCCCGCCCCCTGGCGATCAGGTACACGAACACGCCCAGGTAGGGCACCAGGATGACGAAGATGGTCCATCCCGCCTTTCCCCAGCCGGTCATCTCGTCGTCTCGGAAGATGTCGCCGATGACGCGAAAGAGCAGCATGAACCACAGCACCCACACGAAGCACAACATCATGGTCCAGAACATGTTCAGCAGCGGGTAGTCCACTGCCAGATCAAACGTCGCACCGTTCATCGCCGATCTCCTGTCGGTTGGGGCGGGGCTTGCTTACCTCTTTCGACCTGCGTGGTGGGGCAGTGCGCCCACGGCACGCCATGGCACGGCGTACCGTGGCATCAGTCGTCAGTCGTCAGTCGCCGCGTCATGCCGGTTGCGGCGTGAAGGGATACATCTCGTCCGCGCCGGGCTGTACGACGCCGTAGGTGCTTTCCGGTACCTCGTTCCACGCGCCGGGCAGGTCGCCGAGGGGTTCGGAGACGATGAGGCGGGTCTCTTCCGAGATGTCCCGCAGGAACGCGACATCGGGGTGCAGCTTGCGCAGTGCGTCCACCCGGCTGCTGTAGAACAGCGACCGGGACGTGTGCTGGCTGGAGTAGCGGAAAGCCCAAAGGCGTGCGCCGTCGGTGATGGCGAGCGTCATCTGGAGCGGGAACTCCACACCGTGGTCGCGGCCGACGCGCTCCACCACTCCCGCCATCCTGGCGATGGCGGTCGGCGGGTCTTCTTCCAGGCCGAAGGTGAGGGCCAGGAAGAACATCACCTCGGAGTCCGTGGTCCCCTCGATGTCGGCGTACAGCGCGGGATCGACGAGCAGGGTGAGGTCGCGGCGCATCAGGTGGAAACCGGAGATGGCTCCGTTGTGCATGAACATCCAACGGCCGTGACGGAACGGGTGACAGTTCGACTGCTGCACCGCCGTCCCGGTCGACGCCCGGATGTGGGCGAAGAACAACGACGAGTGGACGTGGTCCGCCATCTCCCGCAGGTTGCGGTTGTTCCAGGCGGGACCGACGTCCCTGAGGAGCGCCGGAGACTCGTTGTCCTCCGCGTACCAGCCGACGCCGAAACCGTCGCCGTTCGTCGTCTCCACACCCAGCTTGGAATGCAGGCTCTGATCGATCAGGGAGTGGGCGGGTTTGTACAGGATGGTGTCGAGCAACATGGGTGTCCCCGAGTAGGCAAGCCATCGACACATGTGCGATCACCTGTGTTCCCAACTGCTACCTGCCGCCACGGGCGGAAATCCCGCGTTGTTCCGCGCGGCCTGCCGCTCGGTCTCGCGGCGCTGCGGCGGGGCACCCGGTCCAGGCACGCCCGCCGGGGCGCTGCTTCTCCGGCCCTCCCATTCTCGCGGTCCCCGCAGATGATCGCCACACAGGCGGCGTTCGAAGATCACCGCCGCGGCGGCGGTGGTTCGTTAGGCTTGTAGGTGGACGACGTCCGTCTCCGTCGCAAGCCCGGCTACAGGGGGCGCCGGGCAGCTTCGGCTCCACACCCTCATAGGACCGGAGCGTCGCGTGTCACACCGTCTACTGCCCAGCCTGACGCGAACGACCGTTGTGTCCGTCTTCGTGATCGCCCTGGCCACTGTGCCGTCCGACCCCGCGCTCGCGTTCACCGGTGGCAACCACGAGACCATCACCCGGGCGGCCCTGCCCTGGGAGCCGGCCACCCTGTCCGAGATGGCCGATGCCCGCGACGGGGCGATCAATGCCGATGACCACGGCGGATACTTCCTCCTCGGCCCCCTGCACTGCGACAACGCCGACTACCTCGCCCCCCGCTACGCCGACAACTATCCCCGCAGCCGGGACGAGGCCACCACCGAGCTCCTCGCCTGCATCCGTACCTCCGTCGCCCGCTTCCGCAACGCGGTCCGGGCGGCGGACGGTCTCGTCGACGTACACGGCAAGGTCCGGGCCGACCAGAGTGACCTGTCCGCCCACTGCACGTGGAAGGAGACTCCCGACCGGGCCAAGTGCGACGTCCTCGAAGAGCTCGGCCGGGGTTGGCACCCACTCCAGGACTTCTACTCGCACTCCAACTGGTCCGACCGGACCGCCCCCGGCCCGGTCGGCCTCGCCGACCCTCCCGGACTGGCACGTACCGATGTCGCCCCCTTCTTCGACATCCGCCACTACAGCGCCATGAAGGACGCCGACTGGACCCGGGACGCGCGCGCCCGGATACCCGTGGACCTCACGACCGGCTGCTATTCCGACTTCGATTCCACCGGCGTCAAGGCCGAGGACTGCGCCGGCCGTGTCACGCACAACCGCGGCCTGAACAAGGACACGGCCGCGTCCCGCCGCTCGAAAACCGGCGACAACTTCAGCCACGCCACTTCCGGGGCCACCGCCGAGATCACCCGCCAGTGGAACGACTTCAAGGCCGAGCTGCTCACGACCTATGCGGACCACCGGCGAGGCGAGCAGATGATCTGCGCCCTCGTCCATGACGACCCGCGCTCAAGCTGCCCCTGAGGCCTGACCTCAGCTCCGGGCCGGCTCGGTCTCCGGCTCCGGCTCCGTCTCCGGAACCGGGCTGGAGGCCGGCTCACTGCGGCGGCTGACCCCCGGCGGCGGCTTCCTCCGCGTCGATGGAGGCCAGGATGGCCTGCACGGGGATCCGGCCGCTCGCCACCATCTGCGCACCACCGGCGCGCAGGGCCCGGGCGAAGGGGGCGGCCCACCGGTTCTCGTAGACCAGGATCGCGGCCGCGTTGCCGGGCTGGAGGGCGTGGCCGGCTTCGTCGAGGTCGCCCTGGTCGAGCAGTTCGGAGGACACGCCCTCGAAGACGGCCAGTCCCATCGAGTCCGCGTCGTCGCCGAGTCCCGTGAGTTCCAGGGCCGTCACGCTGCCGTCGGCGTCCTTCTTTACGAAACGAAGGTCGAGGAGGCGGATGAGGCCCCTGTCCACCAGGTCGATCAGCAGGGGGAACGCCTCACCCGTCATCCTGTTTCCGGGAAACTCGACAACCAGGTAGTCGACGGGGCCCATGTCTTCGATGTCGTCAATGCCGTCGCTCATGAGCACTCCTTATGTGGGAGCGGGGGCCCGGCGGTGTGTGCGGGAATGGGCTCCGCACACGAAGAAAACGCATCCGCAGCCGGACGCAGCTCTGTTCTCATTGCAGCATCCGCCGCGCCGCCCCGCACTTTCGCACCAGGCGTGCGCCGGATCGGCCGGTGCCCCCGTGCGCCGGCGTGGAGGCCCGGTCAGGCGGGCTGCCACAGCTCGACGCGATGGCCCTCGGGATCGGTGACCCAGCCGAAGCGACCGACACCCTCCATGTCCTGCGTCTCCTCAGCCACGTCCGCTCCTTTGGCACGCAACTGCGCGAGCATCGCATCCAGGTCGCGGACCCGGAAGTTGAGCATGCTCTGCTGGGCGCGGGACCCGAAGTAGTCGGTCTCGGACTCGAACGTCGCGAGCACCGTCAGCCCGGCTCCCTGATGCCACAGGCCGTGCTCATCAGCGTCCAGACCCAGACAGTCGCGATACCACGCGCCCAGCGCCACGGGGTCAGCGGCCCGCATGAAGTATCCACCGATTCCAAGCACACGTTCCATGCCGCCATCTTGCCAGCACGTCGATCGGCCGGGCCGGCAACACAGCCACCCCGGTTGCCGACAGCGCCCGTCACCGGAGCGTCGCGCCGGAGAGCCACCTCCGCGCCCACCTCCGCACCCACCTCGGCTTCCACGTCGTGTCTGCGGACTCGGGGGCGGTACGGTCCGCCGCGAACTCCTCGATGTCGCGGGCGAACGCCGCGACCTGCGGCTCCAGCCGCTCGAGGTGGGTCAGCCGCTCGCGCAGCGCCGTACGCAGGCGCTCGCCCTCTGCCCGGTCGGCGGTCAGCACCTGGGCACGCCGCTCCAAGCGGGCCAGGGCCTGCCCCTCGGCCAACCGGGCACGCGCCGCCCAGTCCCTGGCACTCAGGGAGAGGATGTCCGTCACCGATCCCAGGTGGCCCCTGAGCTCCTCCCGAGCGGCCTCGCGCTCCGCCGCCGTCAAGTCACGGACGGCACTGAACAGGGTGTCGGAAGAAGCTCTGAGCCGGTACCCGGCGCCGGTGAAGAGCGCTGTGATCCGCTTCCGCGTCGCCTCGTCGAGCCCCAGCAGCCGTGCGTCGACCACGACGGGCCCCAATGCGGCGGCCTCGGGGCAGAGTTCGAAGATCGCCAGGCCCTGTCCCGCTGCGGTCTCGGCCAGCGCGGTCAGCGCTCCGGCCGTCGCGCGGGCATACCCTTCCTCGACGTACTCCAGCACCCGCTTCTTGGTCCGTAGAGCCGCGATGTCCACCAGCATCGCACGCTCCAAGGAGTGGACGATCCGGGCCACGGACCGGCAGGAGCGTTCGACGGCAGCTTGCAGTTGCTGCCGCTCCCGTACGATCCGTCGTGCCTCGTACTCACGGTTGGTGTCCGCGGCGGAGAGCTCCAGGCGCAGACCTGCCTCCTCCCGTGCCCGCCTGTGCGCCTCGTGGAGACGGGGCCCGAATTCGACGGCGGACTGCCGGCGGTCCCTCCACATCCGGGCGCCCAACTCCCCCGCGAAGTCCTCCTCCAGACGACGGCAGAGATCTTCGGGCCCGCCCCGCATCTCCTGCGGCACGGAAGCGCCCAGTGCGAGGAACGCGGTCGCGGGTTCGCCGGGCGGCGGTACTCCCACCACGTCCGCGAGCAGGTCGCGGAGCTGATCACGGAGCTCGGTCATCCGCTCGGCGGCCGTGGCTTCCCGCTGGGGTCGGGAGGCGAAGTCCCGTTCGGCACCGGTCGAGTGGTCCTCGGCGCTCATGAGCCGTTTGACCTCGCGGTCCCACCAGGTGAAGGCGAAGGTAACCCTGCGGTAGTCGTCGGGCTCCCGGACGAAACGGCGGAGCGCCTCCAGTGCCGCGTTGTTGGGGTAGGAGTCGGGACGGCGGGCGTCCAGCAGCACGACGATCGCATCGGGCGTGCGGCGGACGAGCTCCGCGTACACCTCTGCGTGCAACGGCACGGGCGAGCACAGACCCGCGGTGTCCAGGAAGCTGAGGTGCTTCAGTTCGGGACGCGGAATCTCGCAGGTGGCCTTGTGCAGGAGCGGCGCCAGCCCGGGGTCGGTGAGGTGACGGGCGAACGCCTCCGGCTCTGCGAGGTCGAAAACGGCCGGCTCCCGGTGCCGGAGCGTGAGTTCGAACGTCCGCGCCGGCGCGGGCAGCTCCGAACGGCCTGCGAGTTCCTGGTCCAGTTCGGCCAGGAGGGCCGGCACGCGCACGGGAGTGCGCTCGCCTCCGGTGAGCTCATGGATCTGCCGTATGCCGAAGTCCTCCGGCGACCGGAGCCAGCCGGCCAGGACCTTGGCATTGCTCCGGGTCCGGCGTTCGGTCTCCAACGGCAGTGCCACGCGGAGGCTGGTACGGAACCGCAGCAGGCCCCTCGGTCGGCTTCCGAAGCGGAATTCGGTGGGGACGGCGGTGGTCGGTGTCTTGGCGACGGGGAGCCAGCCCAGGCCGAGCAGCCGCACCATCAGACTGGTCTTGCCCGAGGAATAGGCTCCGAGGAGCAGCACCTGCGGCGTCCGCGCGGACCACAGGTTGATGACTTCGGAGAGGTCGAACTGCAGCGGAGTCGCGTCCGAGCCGCCGCCTTCCGCGCCGCCCTCCGCCCTGTCCTCCACGTCGCACGCCAGTGCGTGTCCTCGCTCCAGCAGCGTGAGCGAGTCCTGACGGAGCCGGTCGGACACGGACGGTGCCCGTCGCCTCGGCCTACCCGCCCGGGGGTTCCTTTCCATCATGGCTATCGTCCCGCCCGCTCCGTGAAGTTGTGGGACAGGGCCGCCAGTTGGTCCCTGACGGCTTGCGCCCGAGCCGCCTTCCCCTCCCACGACGCGACCTCCTGCGCACGCTCTGCGAGGGCGGCCCGTGGACGGGCGAGCATCTCGTCGAGCCGGCGTCCGGCCCGGGCCCACAGGTGGTCGAAGATCTGGCGCGTGAAGGCCGCCTCCTCGGTTTCGTACCGTGTCCGGAGCTTGTCGGCGAGGGCGGCACGGTCCTGGCCGAAGTCCTTGACCAGCTTGCGGAAGTCGGCGGCCGTGAGGGCGGCGAGGGCGACCGTCATCACATTGGCCAACACGGCCTTGCCGGCCTGTTTGCCGGCTTCCTTGGAGGCTTGTTTGACCGCCTCCTTGGCCGCCTCCTTCACTGCTTCCTTGGCGGCTTGCTGGGCGGTGAACTTGCCCCAGGCCGCGGCCGCGGCCTTGCCGGCCGCCATCCCCGCCGTGGCCGCGGCCGCGTTCGTGGCCTCCAGGGCGTCGGCCCCCGGGCGGCCGAGCGGCATGGCTGGCGCCTCTCCCCCGCCCTCGTCGGCGGGGGCCCCGAAGTGCCCGACGTCTCGCAGATCCTGTTGCAGCCTTCGAAGGCCCTCGTCGGTGACGGAGGTGCCGCTGGCGTTGACCCGCTCCCAGAAGGAACTCTCCTCCTGGGCACGCTCGATGGCGGAACGGATCAGCCGGTCGAGGCGGTCCCCAGGAGACTCTCCCACGCCCGCCCACCTCTGCGCCCCGCCCGCCAGCGTCCGCACCAGGGTGAAATGTGCCAACACCGTGTCGGCGCCGGCCCGTCCGTAGAGGGAGGCGAGCTCTCGGGCCCGCTCCGCCGCCACTGTCCGGATCTCGTCCTGCATCCGCGTCCGGCCGGGCTCGATCACCTCACGTTCGAGCCGGGCCCACTCCTGCAGGTAGGCGCGACTGAACTCGGCGCGGCGTCGGAACTCACCTTTCGCGGTGTCCAGTACGTCGGCCAGAACCTTGGCGTGGCCGGCGCACCGCAGGAGCAGCAGCCGGACGCGGGAGCGTTCGATCCGCTCTCCGAAGGGGCCGACGAGGTCGTCCAGGGCCTGGCGCAGGTGCACGTAACCGCAGCGTTCCAGCTCCCGCTGGAACGCACGGTCGGCGGCCAGGGCCGGCTCCCGCTCCCGACGCGCGACCAGTTGGCGCGCTTCGTGAGAGTCATACAGCACGATGTCCGCCAGAAAGGTCCCGAAGTTCTCGCGCAGTACGTCGACCACGCCGCCCGGTCCGGTCAGGCGCGGATCGCGGTGCGGGTCGTACTCCGGATCGTCGTCGCGGTCTTCCATGGACCTGGTGACGACTCCCAGCACCGCCTCCCTCCGGCTCGCGAGCGCGCGGGCGAAGACGCCGGCCTCCCCGGCGTTCCCTGCGCTCTCCGGATAGAAGGTCCACAGGACCAGATCCGACTCGTCCTCCCGCAGGTACCGCAGCGTCACGTCTTCGAACGCCTGCAGGCGATCGGCGAGGCCGGGCGTGCTGATGAGCCGAAGCCTGCGGAGCAACGGCTCGCGCAGGTACAGCCGCACCTCACGGCAGGCCACCTGCTGCTCGCTCAGCGGCTTCTGCTGTCGCAGGAACTCGACGCCGTGCCCGACCGATTCGAATCGGGTGACGGTGCCGTCGGGCCAGACGCGCTCGGCGTACTCCTCCGGCGCCCCGTCGTCGAGCGGGTTGAGAACCGCGACGACACCGTCGGTCGGCTTGCTGTCGGTGATCAGCAGCTTCCGTCCGAGCAGGGAATTGATCAACGACGACTTCCCGGAGGAGACCTGTCCGATCACCATGACGGACAGCGTTGCCGACACGCGGTCGACGACCCGGGTGATCCAGTCCCGATCGAGGACCTCTGACCGGGGATCCAGTTCGATCTCCGCCTCCGCCACGAGGCACCGGGCCTCGTCCGCCATCACCCCCAGGCTCCCGAGGTCCTTGTCCCGTCGAAGGTCTGCCCAATGGAACGTCACCCGCTGCCCCCTCGTCCGCGCCCCCACTGCGAGTCCACCATCAATGTGGCCACCGGCGCTCCCGGCCAAACAGCGCCATACGGTGAGGCCGGGCCCGAACACGCGCAGGCGCCCGTAGACAAGCAGACCAGGTCGGCTACGCCCTACGGAGCCAGGCGAGACCACAGACCACGGCAGCGCGCATACTGCGCCCCACCGTCCTCACCCACCGGCGACCCGAACCGCAGCGCCTGGTCATCGCACCGCTGCCGTTGCCCCGCACGTGCCTGCCACGGGTGGGTGGGACGTGCGTTCGCGTCACAGCGTGTCCAGCGGGCGTGTCTTGGCGATCATCCAGCTGACCAGGCGTAGATGGCGGCGAGATGGAGTGCGGCGAGGTAGATGGTGGCGGTCTTGTCGTATCGGGTGGCCAGGCTCTGCCACTGCTTCAACCGGTTGACGGCCCGTTCGACCGTGTTGCGCTGCCTGTAGGCGGCGCGGTCGAACGCTGGCGGCCTGCCACCGCGGCTGCCGAGTCGTTTCCGGTTGGCCGCTTGGTCGGCGGGCTGCGGGATCACCGCCCGGATCCCGCGACGCCGCGGGTGAAGGCGGATCGCCCGCGATGAATACGCCTTGTCGCCAAGGAGGCTGTCCGGTGTCGTCCGTGGACGCCCGATGCGCCGAGGCACCCGGAGTCGGGCCATGACCTGCTCGAACGCTGGCGCGTCACCGGCTTGACCGGGCGTGATGACGAAGGCGAGAGGCCGACAGCGGCCGTCCACCACGAGGTGGATCTTTGTGGTCTGTCCGCCTTGCGACCGACCGAGGGCGTGATCCGCCGTCGCCTTCGGATGCGTGGCCACTGGGCATCAGTCGACGGCACCCTCAACCAACGATCCGGTGCTGGGTGTGCAACGCCCGGGAAGCTGTCCGGCTGGCCAAGCGGAGAAGACCACGTGGCCGACCGGACGGGCAGGCAATGGTTTGAGGAGATCAGGCCTCTCGGCCCGTCACGTAGCTGATCTCGATGGTCTCGTCAGTCGCCGAGGAATCGCCCGCCGAAAGCTCCGAACCGCTCCAGCTCGTAGGGAACGCGCCCTCGAACAGGAACTTTTTGACCGGCTCGTTCTTCGCGTTCACGTACACCAGGACGAGGTCCTGGCCGCTGCCGTCGGCAGCGTCCGAGACCAAGGAATCCCTGATCCACTTGGTGAACGTGTCACTCTTGTCCATGGCACGCGTAAGGGTCAGCGTGCCCCCATCCGAAGGCGGCCCGCTGACCCGAGAGGAGACCAGTTTCCCCTCCGGCGTGTTCTCCGCCATCTCGATGAACTCCCGCGTGAGGGAGACACTGGAGACACTCTTGAGTGTCTCCACCCGCTGCCCGCCGAGCTCGAGCTGCCACCTGTACCCGACCACAGTCTCTTCCAGGACGCACCCCATCCTTCGATGCCCGCACGGAGCGAGCCAACCTGCCGCGATCATGAATGACACGGCCGCCCTGACACCGCAACCGAACGCGAATATGCACAAAAGGATGAATCGTGCGTCGTCTTCCTGGCAGACGAGATGACCTCCGTAGGGATGGTCAGGGCGCGCGGCCGCCTACTTGCCTCGATGTCGAGGCTGTCGTCGCTTCCAGGTCGGGACCGGCATGTCGGCCAAGTGGTCGCCAAGAAACGCCCTAGCAGCGCACTTGAGTTGCCGTCCCCAGTCCCTGCTTCTCCAGGTAGCCGTCGTAGAACAGGTTGCTGGCCACATCGATGCAGGTGTTGCCGGGTGCGTAGACATAAACCGGCCCCGCGTACTTGGTGTAGTTCTGGAACGCCCCGTCCTCCTGAGCCCACCCGACCTGACTGGTAAGCCCTATCATCACGTCGATGTGCGTGAACCCGCTCGCCCGCGAGTCGTCTCCGCGAGCGATGGCGCAGTTCTTGCCGGTGGCACTGCTGTAGTAGGTGTCGATCCAGCCCACCCGGTAGCCGTTTTCCGGATCGACGATCGGGTACTGCTTCAGCGATCCGTACGAGCTGCCGCAGACGTTGACCTGCGGATAGGCGGCGGCCTCGGTCGCGGTGCCGATCAGGCTGCCGACGAGCATCGATGCGACGGCCAGAATCGATGCAATTCGCTTGGCGTGCATGGTGGTTGCTTCCCTTCCGAAAAGCTTGGCTGCCGTATGAACAAGCCCGGACAAGCTTGAACGCCGATTTAGCAACGCACTCCGAGCGCTCCATCGGTGGCGAAGCCATCGTCCCCGTACTTGAAAACGCCCCACACATCGATACACGTGTTGCCCGGCGCGTAGACGTAGACCGGCCCCGCGTACTTGGTGTAGTTGACGCCCGCCCCATCGGTCTGAGTCCATCCGGCCGCGCCCGAGAGTCCGATGGCAACCTCGATGTGGTTGAACCCGCTCGCCCGCGAGTCGTCTCCGCGAACGATGGCGCAGTTCTTGCCGGTGGCACTGCTGTAGTAGGTGTCGATCCAGCCCACCCTCGTGTTGTCGGTACCCCTGACGGGGTACTGCTTCAGCGATCCGTACGAGCTGCCGCAGACATTGACCTGTGGGTAAGCGGAGGCTTCCCCAGCAGTCCCGATCACGCTGCCGGCGAGCGCCACCGAGACGCCCAGGAACGACGCAACTCTCCTGTACCTCATGGCAGTTGGATCCCTTCGTCGCGGGGCCTACTGCGGGCATGTATACGCCTGACGGCTTCGAAGGCACATAGAGGTCGCCTCGGTTCGCCACGACATGTCCGAAAGGCCCCGTGTCCCGGTCCGGTTCCCGCCCTGCCGATCCGCGCGGCCGCCCCGTCGACTGCGAAAATCGCTTGGAGTTCCCCGATCTACTGCGGCTGATCGACGAACGATCGACCGCCTTTCGCGCCGCGGTCGCCGCCCCAGCCAGCCTCGATGTGCGGGTGCCGACCCGCCCCGAGTGGACGCTGTTCGATCTGGTGCGGCATCTGGGCGACGGGCGCCGCTCCTGGGCCGCTGGGCCGCCACCATCGCCGCAGGGCCTGCCGCCGCGGCCAAGTCCGTACCGGAGGGCGCCCCGGCCGCGCCCCGGGAGCGCGAGGCCCTGCTGGCCCGGCTGACCGCATCGACGCAGGAGCTACTGGACGTGGTGGGGTACGTCGCGGTCCCCGCAGACCTGCGGTGCCGTCGCCCGGCACCAGCTCCAAGAGATCGCGGCCTTGCAGTCGCTGCCGGACGAGGCGGCACTCGACGGTGTCGAGGACTTCTGCCTTCGACTTCCACGCCACCCAGGGCCGCTCCTGGCGCCTCACGGTCGTTGGCGACGGCGCACGCTCCACCCGTCTCCCCGCGCGCGGCACGACCGCCCCCACCACTGCCGACGAGGGCCCGGAGGCGGCCGGCGTCTCGTCCGCGGCACGGCCAGTGAGCTGGTCCTCTTCATGTACGACCGCACCCCGGCGGACTCCCTGCAGTACGCCGGAGTCGGCACCGCCTCCGGCGGGATGGAGCCCAGGGCACGCCGGGTACGGCCGCGCAGCAGGGTCGGGGGGCCTGGCACCGCTCCGGTACCCCCGTACCCGTCGGGCCGGTTTGCTGCCGGTTGGCCGGCGCCCGAGAGCGTCAGGCCCGTCCACACCGGAGGAGACGGATGGACGTCCCGGTCTAGTTGAACGGTTCCAGTGTCATGAAGGCCTCTTGCGGGTTGCCGTCGTGCACCAGCGACTCGTGGGCGCCGACGTCGTCGAAGGCGAAGCCGTACGCCTTACCGTCGGCCATCTGCTCGTGGATGATGCGGGAGTAGTGATTGGTGACGGCGTCACGGTAGAAGTCGGCGCCGTTCGCGTCGGGTTGGTCGGGGTTGGTCAGGAGCGTCGACCGGTTGAAGCCCGCGCACAGGGTGCGGGAGATCGGGCCGCGGACGAGGTCGTTGGGGGCGTCCAGCAGCTTGTAGCAGCCGAAGATGCTGTCGGCATCCGGCTTCTGGAAACTGGCGACCACCGCTCCCGAGCCGTCGGTGAAGTTCATGACGTTGCCCGAGACCCGGCCGTAGTACTCGGTGTTCGGCTGGTTCACGAACGGCGTCACGGTGAGCGTCGAGGAACCGTACTTGTTCCAGACCCGGTTGACGTAGTCGCTCATGACGCCGGCCGGGATTCCGCCCGCCTCGATGCCGTGACCTGGCGAGAGCGCTCGTAGCGGCGTGCCGTCGGGACGGTTCTGGATCAATCCGCCCCAGCCGGCCGAACGCAGCCGGTCGAAGGCCGCGTTGTAGCCGCCCGGCTTGAGCCGACCGGTATGCGTGACCGAGCCGTTGGCCGCCTTCACGCCCACCGCGTACGGAGCCGAGAACATGTCGACCTGCGTGCTGTTGATCCACAGGCCGGCGTCGTTGAGCGTGTACTCGGACCAGTTGAACAGGATGTTGCGGTTGGGGTCGGAGGGGTTCTGCACGGCAGGCTGCACCAGGCCGCCGGTGCTGAGCTTGAAGACGATCTTCTGGCCGATGGAAAAGTAGACGCGGCCGGAGAACTTGGGCATCCGGATCGTCTTGGTCTGCCCGTTGGCCGGACCCGCGATCGATGCGTCGGGCGCCGGAGTGGGGGGATTGCCTCCCACGGGCCAAGGGTGGAACGTGCCGTTGGCGTCGGCCCAGCCCTGCTGGCCCGTCGCGAGCAGGGTGCCCAGGTTGTAGACGTAGACCGGCTCGCTGCGTCCCGAGCTGTTCTTGATCGTGAGCGGGATGGTCACCGGTACGGCCTCCGCGGACGCCGACGGACCGAGAACCGTCAGGCCTGCGGCGGCGACAGTCAACATCGAGACTACGGATGCCAGTACTTTCGATAAGCGGAACACACTCTTCCTCCGGGTGGGGACCTGACGGCGGGCGTTGCGGTGCCCCGTGCCCGGTGCATGCGGAAAGGGGGGCGGGCGCGGAGCATGAAGGGAAGTATTGACGTCTGAGAGCGCTCTCAGACTCAGCCCGCGTTCACCTTCTGTCAATACATCTCACAAGACCGAAGGGGTACGGCTGCGCGGCCGGCGCCGCCGGGAGTGGTCAGGCGAACGCCGATTTCCGTCAGTAATCGAGCTTGTAGCTCACGTCCTTGGGGGCCGGGTCCGGTGCGGTGCCGGTGTAGAGGAGCCGGATCGTCGTGAAGCGCTGGACATCGGGGTGCTCGGGCCAGGCCCGCGGATCGCTCAAGGTCACCGTTACCGGGTAGGCGCGGAAACGGCCGGCCGCGCAGTAGGGGACACAGTCGTTCACCATGTCGGTACCGGTGGCCGTCGCGGTCCTCGATCCCCAGGTGTCCCAGCGGAGCCCGACGAGGCGGTTGTTCCCGTCCCCGCAGGCCAGGAGGTACGCCTCGGGGCGCATCCGGGCCTGGGAGGAGCAGTCGACGACCACGACCGGATCCACACCCCGGCTGGCGCTCGCGGAGGCCGGGATCACCGCGGCCGTCATGGCCGCCACCGCGCACAGCAGGGTGGTCATCCGCACCCTGCGCCGGGATGCGCGTCCGGTGCGGCCAGCTGCTGAAACATCCACGAGATCCTCCTCGCCGCTTTGCCCGCCGCCGACACCGCCGGCGGCGCTGCCGCCTCACCCAGCTTCCCCCATACGTGTGGACCTCGCACCCGGTGGGAACGTCCGGCCTCCGCGCGCCTCCGCGGTCTCCCGCACCGCCGAGGTCACCTGCGCAGCAGGGCGCAGACGAAGTCCTCCTGGACCTCCCGGACCCGTGCGAGGAGGTCGGGGTTGTTGTTGAGGGCCGTCTGCGTGGTGATCGAGAAGGTCAACGAGCGCCGGCCGTCCGCCGTGGCCGCCACCAGCTGCGTATAACCGGGCGTGTTGCCCGTGTGGCCGTACACCGCTCCGCAGCGCGTGGTGTAGCGGTAGATCGCCAGGCCCGCCTCGGTGCGGCCGGGCCCGGGGGGCTGGGACAGCGCCCCGGGGATGAAGGTGAACTGCTGCCGTCGGGTGCGGTCCGAGACGAGCGCGCCTCCCGCGTAGCCGCGGATGAACGCGGTCAGGTCCTTCGGCGTCGAGACGATGCCCCCGGCCGCCCAGGCGCCCGAGGCGCTCACGGCTTCACTGACGTCGACGGGGCCGACCTGCGGATCGAGCTGGTAGCCGTGGAGGAAGGGCGCGGGCAGCCGGTATCCCTGGGGCAGGCTCGTGGCATCCATGCCCAACGGCTCGTAGACGAGCTCGCGCAGCAGCTCCTCGTACCGGCGTCCGGTGGCGGCCTCGGCCATGAGGGCGATGGCGATGTTGTCGGAGTTGGAGTACTGGTAGCGGCTGCCCGGCCGGAACTCGAGGTCGTCGTCGGCGACGAACTCCAGCAGGCGCCGGGAATCGAAGCGGTGGCGGGGGTCCTCGGAGATGATGTCGATGAACCCCTGGGAAGCCGAATAGTCAGGCAACCCGCTGGTGTGATTGAGCAGTTGACGTAGGGTCACGCGCTGCCACGCGGTCGGCTGACCGGGCAGCACCTCACCGATCGTGTCGTCCAGGTGGAGCCGGCCGCGGTCGACGAGCCTCAGGGCCACCGCTCCACTGAAGGCCTTGGCGACACTGGCGATCCGCATGTGGTCGGTCGCCCTCGGCGGACGGCCGCTCTCCACGTCCGCCACGCCCGCCCGGTAGACCTCCGTGCGTTCGCCGTCGCGCAGGACGGCGATGACTCCGGGGGGCCCGTCGGGCCTGTCCACCAGCTCCCGCAGCTCCTGGTGGAGGGAGGTCCCGGGCGGCGGGTTGCGGTCCGCTCCGGCCTGCGCGGGCTGCACCGGGGCGCCGAGCACGGCGCCGCACACGGCGGTGGCGGCAGCGAGGCGCAGCGACGAGCGGAACCGGCCGACGTGGCCGTACGGGCGTCGGGACACGGAGGTACCTCCCGGGGAAGACGGAACGCGGTGGCCCACGATGACAGGAGCCGCACCGCCGCCGACGGCGACACGGCCGCGCCCCGGCCAGCCGTGGCCCATCCGGCCCCGGCGGCCGCCCGTGCCCCTCGGGCCGCTCGGGCCGCTCGGGCCGCCGTGCCCCTCGACACCCGCATGACCTCTCGTCCGCCACGCCCGGACGCCGGCGTCATTGCCCGTCGGCCGGTCCTCGTCGAGTGCGGGTGTCGAGGATCCCGGCGGTGAACTCCGCCAGCTGCTCCCGCAGTTCCTCGCGGGACACGCCCTTGTCGCCGGCCAGGTAGGCGACGAGGTCCGCCCGGGTGGCGGCGAGCAGGGCGTGGGCGGTGAAGCCGGTGTGGGCCGGGCCCGGGATCTGTTCCAGCAGGTCCCGGAGCAGGGTGTGCCACCGCTCGTAGTGCGCGGTCCGGTAGGGGCTGTCCGCGCCGGTTCCCTCCAGGGCCAGTGCGAGGTGGCGGTTGTCGAGCTTGAAGCACAGCACGGCGTCCAGCAGGGCGGGCACGCGCCGGAGCGGCGGGGTGGCGGGCCCCAGCGGTGGCGGACCGCCCTCGACGGCGCTCCTGATCGGTTCGAGCCGTGCCTCGTACAGCGCGCCGATCAGCCCGGTGCGGTCGCCGAAGGCGCGGAAGAGCGTTCCCTTGCCGACGCCGGCCGCTGCCGCGATGTCGGCCATCGTCACGTCCTCGGGGCTCCGGCAGTGGGCGAAGAGGGCGTCGGCGGCAGCGAAGACGGCTGCCCGGTTACGGGCCGCGTCCTTGCGTGGGCTGCGTTCGGGCATCGAGATCCTCCGGGGTTGCGATACGGACCGGCGGTCCGTATCGTCCACCGAAGAAGCGGACCGCTGGTCCGCATCGTACGGGACGGAGTACCTCATGCCCGCAACCACCACCTCACCGGCGGATCTGTACCGCCACAGCCTGCGCCTGCTCCTGGCCAAGGACATTCCCGGCTGGGTCGACCTGTGGGCCGACGACGGCGCGCTGGAGTTCCCCTTCGCTCCCCCGGGCCGGCCCGGACGGCTGAAGGGCAGGGAAGCCATCGCCGCCTACATGCGCGATTACCCCGACCACATCGACCTGCACGACTTCCCCGAGGTGCGGATCCACGAGACCACCGACCCCGCGGCCATCGTGGTCGAGATGCGCGGTGTGGGCCGCCTGGTCGCGACCGGAAGCCCCTTCGACATGACCTACATCGCCGTCGTGACCGTCCAGGACGGACGTTTCACCTCCTACCGCGATTACTGGAACCCCCTCGCCGTGCAGACACCCGGAACGGACTTCACGGGGAGCGACGCCCGATGACCCTCACCGGAACCATCCTGGTCATCGGCGCCACCGGCACCACCGGCAGCCGGACCACCGCGGGGCTGATCGCCGCCGGCCACCGCGTCAAGGCCGCCGGCCGTCACGCCACCCCGCTCCCGGGAGCGGAACCGGTCCGCTTCGACTGGTACGACCCCACCACCTTCGGCGACGCCCTCGACGGAGTCGACCGCGCCTACCTCGTCCCGCCCGTCGGCGACCCGGACCCGGCCGCGGTCATGATGCCCTTCCTCCGGCAGGCCCGCGCCGCCGGCGTTCGTCGCGCCGTTCTCCTCAGTTCCTCGGCCATCTCCGAGGGCGGCCCGGCGGTGGGCGCGGTGCACCAGGCCCTGCCCGGCCTGTTCGACCAGTGGGCGGTCCTGCGGCCTTCCTGGTTCATGCAGAACTTCACCGGCACGCACGCCCACGCCGACAGCATCCGCAAGGACGGGGTCATCCGGACGGCTGCCGGAACCGGCCGGGTCGGGTTCGTCGACGCCGACGACATCGCCGCCGTCGCCGTACATGCCCTGACGAACGACCGGGCGCCCAACGCCGACATGGTCCTGACCGGGCCGGAGGCACTGAGTCACGACGACATCGCCACGATCGCCACCCGGGTCACCGGCCGCCCCGTGGTCCACCACCAGCTGGCCTACGAGGACATGCGTGAGCGTCTGGCCGCAGTGATACCGCCGGAGTTCGCCGCCATCCTGGCCGCCATGGACCGCGCCATAGCCGAGGGAGCCGAGGCCCGCACCACCGACACCGTCCAGCGCCTCACCGGCCGCCCGCCGAACCCGTTCCGGGTGGTCGCGGAACGGGAACTTCGCACAGTGCACCGCGCGCCGTGAGTGCCGCGAGCGTGCCGGCAGCCCTGCGACGGTCGCAGTCACAACTGACGGACCGTCATAGAGTCGGCGTTCGATCGGCATTCGGCCGGCATGAGGTCGTCATCGGGTCGGCATCGGCCCTGGCAAACAGGACCGCGGCGGCGGCGAAGGCGTCCCGGGACGCAGCGGGACTCACCCTGTACGTCAGTCGGTCGCGCGGCGCCAGGGGATCTCGGCCCACACCTGCTTGCCACCACTGAGCGGCACCGAGCCCCAGGCCATCGTCGTCGCCTCGACGATGAGCAGCCCGCGACCGCCTGTCGACTCCCAGCTCACCGACACCGGTTTGACGGGGCTGCGCGGCGACGCGTCGTTCACGGCGATCCGCAGCCGGTCCGTCGACAGGGTCAGATCCATCCCTACCTCACCCTGGGTGTGCGCGACGGCGTTGGTGACCAGCTCGGACACGACCAGCAGAGCCGCGTCGAGTTCCTCCACCACTCCCCAGGACCGCAGGGTGCGCGTGGTGAAGCGGCGCGCGTGCATGACCGCCTTGGGCAGCCGCCACACCGTCCAGTGCCTGCGCATCGGCCGGTCCCCTGTGCCGTCGTAGCGCAGCAACAGCAACGCCACATCGTCGTCGCGACGGCCCACACCGACGACCAACTCGTCGGCCGCCCTTCCGGCATCGACCGGGTCGGCCGCGGCGAGCACATCGCACACCCGCCGCATGCCCTCTTCCAGAGGCAGCCTGGCGGACTCGACCAGGCCGTCCGTCAGCAGGACGAGCAGGGTTCCGGGGAGCAGCCCCACCTCGGTCATGGGGAATTCGGCTTCCGCGAGCACGCCCAGTGGAGGCCCGCCCTCGACGGCCACCTCCTCGGTGACGCCGTCGGGATGGCGCAGGATCGGCGGCAGATGGCCGGCCCGTACGACCCTGGCGATGCCCTCCTCCATGTCCAGGTCCACATACGCACAGGTGGCGAACAGATCGGTCTCCATGCCGACGAGCAGACGGTTGGCCCGCGCGACCACCACATCGGGCGGGTGGCCCTCCACTGCGTACGCCCTGACCGCCGTACGCATCTGGCCCATGATGGTGGCGGCTCCCGCGCTGTGCCCCTGTACATCCCCGATGACGAACGCCACGTGCCCGTCACTGAGCGGAATGACGTCGTACCAGTCGCCGCCGACCTCGAGTCCCGCGGTCGCGGGCAGGTAGCGGGCGACAGCGACCCCGCCCGGCAGCTCCGGGAGCTTACGGGGCAGCAGGCTGCGCTGGAGCATGGTGGCGAGTTCGTGGCCCGCGTCCAGTGCGTGGGCGCGCACCAGAGCCTGACCCACCAGCCCCGCGGTCGCGGTCAGCAGCGACCGCTCCTCCGGTCCGAACCGGTGCTCCGCGTCCCACCCCACCAGACACACCCCGACCATCCTGCCTTCGGCGGGCAGCGGCAGCACCGCGAGACCGCCGGGGCCGACGCCCAGGAGACCGGGCTCAAGACCCGCTCCCGGCGGCCACAGACTCATGTGCCCCCCACGCAGCGCGCTCTGCAGGGTGGGCAGTTCGCTGAGCGGCACGTCGGGCCACTCGGACCGCCATTCCGAGCGCCAGACCTCGGGCCAGGCATCGGGCTCCGGAGGGTCGAGGGCGGTGGCTATGAGCCGCTCGGGCTCCAGTTCGCCGACAGCCACCCGGGAGGCGCCGAGCGGCTCGCGCAGGGCGGCGACCACCAGCCGGCTGACCTCTCGGATGGTCGCCGCTCCCGCCAGCGTGGCCGACAGCCGCTGCACGAGGGAGACCTCGTCGGCGCTGGGGCGCAGATAGGTGGCATCGGCCACCACACCCAGGACGCGCTGCGGTGTGCCATCGGAGTCCACCTCCACGCGGCAACGCAGCCCCAGCCAGCGCAGCTCGCCGTTCGGGCGGCGGATACGGAACGCCAGCTGCTGTCCGGCAGGAGCCAGCCGGTCCGGCTCCACGACCGCCATCAGTGCGGGCATGTCGTCGGGGACGGCGCAGGCAAGCAGGGTCTCCACCTGCCCGTCGAACTGCTCGGGGGGCAGACCGAGCAGTTCCAGCACACGCGCGTGTGCCTCCATGCGGCCGGTGCTCAGCTCCAGGATGAACGCGCCGCCTTGGTGGGGCACCAGGGACTGACCCAGATGCGCTTGCGGGGCTTTGCGTCCGGCGAAGCGAACAGCGACCGATTGAAGTCCGGCGGCCACCTGATCGGCGTACAGCTCCAGCAGGCTGCGGTCGTCGGCGCTGAAGCCGTCTCCGACCTCCCCGGCGACGATCAGGCACCCGAGCTCCTGGTCGCCGTGTCCCAGTGGCAACGCGCCCAGCGAGATGCTGGCCGGCGAGTTGGGGTCACCGTCCCGGACCCGGGTGGGGAAGTGGTGGGGATCATCCTCGATGAATGTGGCGAGCTCCTTGGGAGTCAGCCACAGAGGACGGCCGGAGCGGAAGGCATTGGCGGCGGGCGAATGGCTGGCCACGGCGAGGATGGCCGGCAGTCCGTAGAGGACGCCGCGGTTTCCGGTCAGCTCGGCCAGATGGAGTTCCCTGCCCTGGTCGGCGACCACATAGACAGCGGCAAGCTCGGCGCCGCAGAACGCAAAGCGATGACTGGTCACCGTGTGTATCGCCTCCTCCCGAGGAAACCCGAGGGCATCCCGTCGACCGCCCTCCCTCCATGCTGTCGTGCCCGGGACCGTCCGGGCGAGTCGGAAGACGGGCCGAATGGCCCGGTGCCGCCCAACGCCGCGTGGACCATCCAGTGACGGGGCGGGTGCGGCCACGATTGGCGTACGGCGATCAAGGTGCGGGTGTCCGGGGCCGAGCGGGGCGGCGCCCGCGCGAACCGGGCGCCGTCAGCCGCACGCGCCGTCCCCGCGAGGACGAGCGCGCCCGCGTGGCGCGCAGGCCCCGAGAGCCCGCACCAGGCTCGGGAGGGCTTTGCGATGGGCGCAAAGGTGACCCCAGGGGCCTTGACGACACAGTTGTGAGCGTTAACACTCATGTCACGCCAGGCCGGAACAGCGCGGTCGGGCAGTGCACCCCCAGCGGCCGGCGCCAGCCCCGCCGCCCGAAAATCCGCCTGAGCCGCGTCAGGCCGGGCCCGCCCCTCACCGCGCCGAGTCCCGGCGCTCCACTGGAGGAAAAGTGCGAAGAATGTCGACAGGCGTGGTTGTGGCAGTGCTCGGCCTGGCCTTGGCGGCTTGCGGCCAGAGCGCGAACGGCGCCGCGGGCGGGGGCGGGTCGGACGGGGGCGACGCGAAGGGGGG
This sequence comes from Streptomyces sp. NPDC060028, assembly GCF_042736725.1. Classification (NCBI taxonomy): domain Bacteria; kingdom Bacillati; phylum Actinomycetota; class Actinomycetes; order Kitasatosporales; family Streptomycetaceae; genus Streptomyces; species Streptomyces sp. NPDC060028. Next base: position 25,920 of record NZ_JBHWVJ010000013.1, read on the forward strand.
CCTGGTCGGGATCGCCATGCCGACCAAGTCCTCCGAGCGCTGGATCAACGACGGCGCCAACATGGTCAAGCAGTTCCAGGCCAAGGGCTACAAGACGGATCTGCAGTTCGGCGACAACGTCGTCGAGAACCAGGTCGCCCAGGTCGAGAACATGATCACCAAGGGTGCCAAGCTTCTGGTGATCGCTCCGATCGACGGCTCCTCGCTCAGCGACGTGCTCCAGAAGGCCGCCGCCGCCAAGATCCGGGTCATCTCCTACGACCGCCTGATACGCGGCACCGGGGACATCGACTACTACGCCACCTTCGACAACTACAAGGTCGGCGTCCTGCAGGCCACGTACATCGTCGACCGGCTCGGTCTCCAGAACGGCAAGGGCCCCTTCAACATCGAGCTCTTCGCCGGATCACCGGACGACAACAACGCCGCGTTCTTCTACCAGGGCGCCATGAGCGTCCTGCGGCCCCAGATCGAAGCCAAGAAGCTCGTGGTCAAGAGCGGCCAGACCGAGTTCACCCAGGCAGCCACCCTGCGCTGGGACGGCGGCGTGGCCCAGTCCCGGATGGACAACCTGCTCAGCAAGGCCTACTCGTCCGCCACCGTCGACGCGGTGCTCTCGCCCTACGACGGCATCTCGATCGGTGTCGTGTCGTCCCTCAAGGGGGTCGGCTACGGCGGCGCGGGCAAGCCGCTGCCCATCGTCACCGGCCAGGACGCCGAGCTCGCCTCCGTGAAGTCCATCATCGCCGGCGAACAGACCCAGACCGTGTACAAGGACACCCGCGAACTTGCCAAGGTGGCCGTGCAGATGGGTGACGCCCTACTCACCGGCCACCAGCCCGAGGTCAACGACACCAAGCAGTACGACAACGGGGTGAAGGTCGTGCCCTCCTATCTGTTGCAGCCGGTCAGCGTCGACAAGGACAACTACCAGAAGGTGCTCGTCGACTCCGGGCAGTACACCGCTGACCAGCTGAAGTAGCCGCCACCGGGCCCACCCACCGGGGCCGAAGAGCCGGTGATGCGGCGCCGCCCCGACCGGGCCGCCGCATCACCCCAGTCGAACGGATTCACCACCATGGCCGGACCCGTCCTCGAGATGCGTTCGATCAGCAAGTCGTTCCCCGGCGTGAAAGCACTGTCAGACGTCAATCTGACCGTCGCCGCCGGCGAGGTCCACGCCATCTGCGGCGAGAACGGGGCAGGCAAGTCCACCCTGATGAAGGTGCTCAGCGGGGTGTACCCGCACGGTTCCTACGAAGGCGAGATCCGGTTCCAGGGCGAGCCGTGCGCCTTCGGCGACATCCGGGCCAGCGAGCGCCGCGGCATTGTGATCATCCATCAGGAACTCGCGCTGATCCCCTACTTGTCCATCGCCGAGAACATCTTCCTCGGCAACGAGCACGCCTCGCGTGGCTTCATCAGCTGGCATCGGACGCTCACCCACGCCCAGACCCTGCTCGAACGCGTAGGTCTGCCGGACAACCCACAGACCCGCGTCGCCGACATCGGTGTGGGCAAGCAGCAGCTCGTCGAGATCGCCAAGGCCCTCGCGAAGGAGGTCAAGCTGCTGATCCTGGACGAGCCCACCGCCGCGCTCAACGACGAGGACAGCCGCAAACTGCTCGACCTCATCCTCGAGCTCAAGGCCCAGGGCATCGCCTGCATCGTCATCTCGCACAAGCTGAACGAGATCGCGCGCGTCGCCGACGCCGTGACCATCCTGCGCGACGGCCGGACCATCGAGACCATCTCGGTCGAAGCCGAGGGGATCTCCGAGGACCGCATCATCCGCGGGATGGTCGGCCGCGACCTGGAGCACCGCTATCCCGAGCGCACCCCGGACATCGGCGAGGTCGCGCTGACGGTCGAGGACTGGACCGTCCTGCACCCGATCGACGTGCACCGCAAGGTGGTCGACGGAGCGTCGATCACGGTCCGGCGCGGCGAGATCGTCGGCATGGCGGGCCTGATGGGCGCGGGCCGGACCGAGCTCGCGATGAGCGTCTTCGGCCGCTCCTACGGACGCCACACCAGCGGCCGGGTCCTGCTCGACGGCAAGGAGATCCGTACGCGCACGGTCCCCGAGGCGATCGCCCACGGCCTCGCCTACGTGACCGAGGACCGCAAGCACCTCGGGCTCAACCTCTCGGAAGACATCCGCCGCAACATCTCGCTGAGCGCACTCGGCAAGGTCTCCCGCCGGGGCTGGGTGAACCAGCACGAGGAGACCCGCGTCGCGGAGAGGTACCGCAGCACCATGAACATCAAGGCGCCCTCGGTGTTCGCGGAGACCGGCAAGCTCAGCGGCGGAAACCAACAGAAGGTCGTCCTCAGCAAGTGGATCTTCTCCGAGCCCGAAGTGCTCATCCTCGACGAGCCCACCCGGGGCATCGACATCGGTGCGAAGGCCGAGATCTACGCGGTGATCGCCGAGCTCGCGGCCCAGGGCAAGGCCGTCCTGGTGATCTCCTCCGAACTGCCCGAGCTGCTCGGCCTGTGCGACCGCATCTACACCATGGCCGAGGGGCGCGTCACCGGTGAGACCAACCGGGCGGACGCGACCCAGGAATCCCTCATGCGCCTCATGACCGTGGGCGCGGCAACCCAGAACGAACAGGTGTGAGCATGACCCAGATCCAGAGCCCCGCCATCCCCTCCGAGGGCGCCGCCCCCGGCGGGGAGAAGGGCAACCGCGTGCCCGAAGGCCCACGCACGCTCGTCGTACACCTCCTGCGCGGCAACATCCGGCAGTACGGCATGCTGGTCGCACTGGCGCTGATCATCGTGCTGTTTCAGATCTGGACCGACGGAACACTGCTCAAACCGCTCAACGTCACCAACCTGATCCAGCAGAACGGCTACATCCTCATCCTGGCCATCGGGATGATGATCGTCATCATCGCCGGCCACATCGATCTGTCGGTGGGGTCCCTGGCGGCCTTCGTCGGAGCCGCCGCCGCGGTGATGATGGTGCACCACGACATCCCCTGGCCAGTGGCCTGCGCCGCCGCGCTCCTCATCGGGGCCGCGGCCGGAGCGTGGCAGGGCTTCTGGATCGCCTACGTGGGCATCCCGTCGTTCATCGTGACCCTCGCGGGGATGCTGCTCTTCCGGGGCGGGACGCAGATCCTGCTCCAGGGCCAGTCGGTGGCCCCCTTCCCCCAGGGCTTCCGTCAGATCAGCAGCGGCTTCCTGCCGGAGGCCGGCCCGCACACGAACTACCACAACCTCACCCTGCTGCTCGGCTTCGGCGTGCTCGCGCTGGCCGTCGTACAGGAGGTGCGAGGCCGCCGCCAGGCCGCCTCCTACGGACTGCGGCTGCTGCCGATGGGCTTCTTCCTCGTCAAGCTGGCGGCGATCGCCACCGCGGTGACGGTCTTCACCCTGCTGCTCGCCAGCTACCACGGCTTCCCGATCGTGCTGCTCATCCTCGGCGTGCTCCTGGTCGCCTTTGGCTACGTGATGCGCAACTCCATCCTGTGCCGCCACACGTACGCCATCGGCGGCAACGAGCCCGCCGCCCGGCTGTCCGGCGTCAAGAGCAAGCGGATCGTCTTCCTCGCCTTCGTCAACATGGGCGTCCTGGCAGCGCTGGCCGGGCTGGTCTTCGCGGCCCGGCTCAACGCGGGGACGCCGCAGGCGGGCATCAACTTCGAGCTGGAGGCGATCGCGGCGGCCTTCATCGGCGGCGCTTCGGCGTCCGGCGGCGTCGGCACGGTACTCGGCGCGATCATCGGTGGTCTCGTGCTGGGCGTGCTGAACAACGGGATGTCGCTCGTCGGCATAGGCACCGACTACCAGCAGGTCATCAAGGGCCTCGTACTGCTGGCGGCGGTCGGCTTCGACGTGTGGAACAAGCGCAAGGCCGGCTCCTGAGAGACGCGCGCGACGACGGAGGAAAGCACAACGCCCCGGCCGCCGCGCACACGCTGCGTGCGAGGTGTTCAATGAGATCAGGGGCGCCGTCGACCCTGCCGGAGTGAGAAACCAGTGAGCGACCACGGCCCGGGAGATCCCGTCGCAGCAGCGGACTTCCCCACGGCTGTTCTGGTACTCGACGCCGGCGGCAGGGTCCTGACCGGCACACGTTCGGCGGCGGCTCTCTTGGGCGCTCCCGAGGCCGGCGGTCCCGTAGCCGATCAGCTCGGCGCGGGGGAAGTGCTCTTCGAGGATGGCGACCTGTGGGCCCGGCTCATCGTCGGAGCTGTCGGAGGCGCCCGGCGCAACGCCCGCGCGCGACTGCGGCGGCCGGACGGCGGCCAACTGGAGGCCGACGTCGACATCATCACCCTCATGGAGGGCTCGTCGGCGCGGTTCCTCCTGCGCCTACAGCCCGCGGACCCGGCCGACTCCGTACCGGTCGCCGTCGCCGCAGACGTACACCGGGCGCCACCCGCGCCCCCCGCGGACCAGCGCTCCGCCGAACGGCAGGTGCTGGTCAACGCGGCCGCCGCGGGCATCGGCAGCTCCCTGGACATGGTGCGCGACGCCGAGCAGCTGACGGACGTGCTCATCCCCGCGTTCGCCGACCTCGCGGCCGTGGACCTCACCCAACCCGTGCTGCTCGGCGAGGAGCCGGGAGAGCTGGTCGCCGGAGCGCCGATGCGGCGCGTCGCCGTGCGGGCCTCCGACGGGCGGTGGCCGCCCGAGAGCCACCGCGTAGGCGACACCGTCCGTCTCGGAAACGTCGAGAGCGCCCACCTGCGCGGGGGCTCGGCGGTCTTCCTCCCCGACCTGACCGACCTGCGCGCGGTGCTCGCCGGAGAAGAGGAGCGCGTACGGCTGATCCTTCCGCCTCGGGCCGCCTCCTTCATGCTGGTCCCGTTGCGAGCGCGCGGCGCGGTGCTCGGCGGCCTGGTCCTGTGGCGTACCGCAGAGCGCCGCCCTTTCGACCAGGAGGACGCGGTCCTCGCCGAGGAGATCGGCTCCCGGGCCTCGCTCAGCATGGACAACGCCCGCCGGTACACCCGTGAGCGCCGTACCGCGGACACCCTGCAGCGCAGTCTCCTGCCCAGGCCGGTCATGGACGTCACCGGCGCCGAGACCTCCGGTGTCCACGTGCCCGCCGCCACGACCGCAGCCGTCGGCGGCAGCTGGTTCGACGTCATCCAACTCCCCTCGACACGGCTTGCGTTCGTCATGGGCTCGGTCGAAGGACGCGGCCTCGACGCCACGGCCGCGATGGGACGACTGCGATCGGCGGTGCAGACCCTGGCCGACCTCGACCTCAGCCCGGACGAACTACTGGCCCACCTCGACGACCTCGTCGTGCGCTTCATCGAGGACGACGACCGCCAGGAACCGGCTACGGGCGCGCCCAGTGCCCTGACGGGCGCCACGTGCCTCTACGCCACTTACGATCCGGTGTCCCGTGCCTGCGTGCTTGCGGGCGCCGGCCACGCTCCGCCCGTGCTGGCCGCCAGGGGAAGCACCGGGAGCGGCACGGTGGCCTACCGCCCGGGTCCTGTCCTGGGCACCGGCGGGCAGCCGTTCGAACCGGTGGGACTGCAGCTGGGGCCCGGCGATGTGCTCGTCTTCTGCGGCGGCGCACTCGCCAAGGGCACCGACCGCTCCGAGCGGCAGCGGGCAGCGATCGGGGCGGGGGCCCGGGAGGGCGCCGACAGTGGGCTGCCGGTCACCGAGATCGGGCGCGGCATCCTGGGCGTCCTGGGCGCCCAGGACGGCGAGCTGCCGCACGACGACCTCGCACTGCTCGTGGTGCGGGTCAGGCAGGTGCCCTCGGATGCCACCGCCGCGTGGGAGCTGGCTGGCGACCCCTCCCTCGTCGGACGGGCCCGCACGCTCGTTGCGGACCAGCTGACCGCGTGGGGACTGGAGGATCTCGTCTTCACCACGGAGCTGATCGTCAGCGAGCTCGTCACGAACTCCATCCGGTACGCGGGCGGCCCGGTCGGCCTACGACTGATCAAGGACCGGGTACTGATCTGTGAGGTCTCCGACCCGAGCCAGACGCAGCCGCACCTGCGCCGGGCACAACTCACCGACGAGGGCGGGCGCGGCCTGTTCCTCGTTGCGCAGCTCACCCACCGTTGGGGCAGCCGGTACACGGTGGCCGGCAAGACCATCTGGACGGAACAGCCCCTGGACGGCGGCGGTTGACGGCCCGCGCCCACGGCGGTCCGGACGTCGGGGCGGGCGCGGTGGTGGCAGGCGTCAGAAACCCTGCGCCAGCCGGTGGTAGGCCTGGTTCCAGCGGATCTCCTGCGTGAACCGGCGGATGCCGGTGTCCTCGTCGATGACCAGCAGCTCCGTGCCCAGCATGTCGGCGAGATCGCCCACCTCCTCGGTGCCCGCGGCGCTCGACAGCACGGTGTGGTGCGGGGCTCCGGCGATCAGCCAGGCTTCGGTCGAGGTCCGCAGGTCCGGCCGGGGCTGCCACACGGCCCGGGCCACCGGCAGGTTCGGCAGGGGCTCGACGGGCTCGACCACGTCGATCTCGTTGGCGACCAGGCGGAACCGGTCGCCCATGTCGGCGAGCCCGACGACCACCGCCGGACCGGTGTGCGCGTCGAAGACCAGGCGGACGGGATCCTCCCGGCCGCCGATCCCCAGCGGGTGGATCTCGCAGGAGGGAACCGCGGCCGCGATCGTCGGGCAGACCTCCAGCATGTGCGCGCCGAGGATCAGTTCCCTGCCGGGTTCCAGGTGGTAGGTGTAGTCCTCCATGAAGGACACGCCGCCCGGCAGCCCCTCCGACATGACCTTGAGCGTGCGCAGCAGGACCGATGTCTTCCAGTCGCCCTCGCCGCCGAAGCCGTACCCGTCGGCCATCAACCGCTGGACGGCAAGGCCCGGCAGTTGGCGCAGGCCTCCGAGGTCCTCGAAGTTGGTGGTGAAGGCACGGAAACCGCCCGCGGTGAGGAACGCGCGCAGGCCGAGTTCGATGCGCGCGGCGTAGCGAAGCGAGGCGTGGCGGTCCCCGCCGGCCCGCAGCTCGGGCGCCACCCGGTAGGTGTCCTCGTACTCCTCGACGAGCTCGGTGACATCGGCCTCCGCGGTACCGTCGACGGCCTCGACGAGGTCGTTGACCCCGTAGGTGTTGACGGAGGCGCCGAAGCGCAGTTGCGCCTCCACTTTGTCGCCTTCGGTGACGGCGACGTCCCGCATGTTGTCTCCGAAGCGGGCCAGCCTGAGGCCGCGCAGTTCGGCCCGCCCCGCGGCCGCCCGGGCCCACGAGGCGATGCGGGCGGCCACGGACGGGTCGCTGACGTGGCCCGCGACCGTCTTGCGGGTGACGCCGATGCGGGACTGGATGTAGCCGAACTCGCGGTCTCCGTGCGCCGCTTGGTTGAGGTTCATGAAGTCCATGTCCATGGACGACCAGGGCAGGGCCACGTTGGCCTGGGTGTGGAGGTGGAGCAGGGGCTTGCGCAGCGCGTCGAGGCCGGCAATCCACATCTTGGCCGGGGAGAACGTGTGCATCCAGGCGATCAACCCGATGCAGGTGTCGTCGGAGTTCGCCTCCAGACAGATGCGGCGGATCGCGTCGGCGTCGGTGAGGACGGGCTTCCAGACGATCCGGACGGGGGCGCCGGGGGCGCCGGGGACCCCGGGGTCGCCCTGGAGGGTTTCGGCGATCTGCCGGGACTGCCGGGCCACCTGGCGCAGGGTCTCGTCCCCGTAGAGGGACTGGCTGCCGGTCAGGAACCACACTTCGCGTTCTTCGAGTGATGCCACGGAAAAGCTCCTCATCGGCCGGCCTGCTGGCCGTACACGTTCTGGTAGCGGTGGTTCAGTGCGTCGATGTCGCTCTGCGCGAGGGGCAGCGGCGCCCCGAGCTGGCGTGAGATGTGGACCGTGCGGGCGACGTCCTCGCACATCACGGCCGCCTTGACCGCTGCCTTGGCGTCCTTGCCCACGGTGAAGACGCCGTGGCTCTTCATCAGCACGGCGGGCGACCGGTGACCGCTCAGCGTCTCGACGATGCCCCGGCCGATGGAGTCGTCCCCGATCAGCGCGAAGGGGCCGACCGGGATCTCGGCCCCGAACTCGTCGGCCATGGCGGTCAGAACGCAGGGGACGGCCTCGCCGCGCGCCGCCCAGGCGCAGGCATAGGTGGAATGGGTGTGCACCACCCCCGCGACCTGCGGCATGTGCCGGTAGACGTAGGCGTGTGCGGCGGTGTCGGAGGAAGGGGCGTAGTCGCCCTCGACGACTTTCCCGTCCAGGTCGCAGACGATCATGCTCTCGGGAGCCAGGTCCTCGTAGGGGACGCCGCTGGGTTTGATCACCATCAGGTCCTCCCCCGGCACGCGAGCGGACACGTTCCCGGCCGTCCAGACGACGAGGCCGTAGCGCACCAGTTCCTGGTGGAGGTCGCTGACCTCGCGGCGCAGCTGCTCGATCGGTGACGTCATGAGCGGTTCAGGGCCTCTCGGTCGGGGAGGTCGAGGTGGTCAGGGCGGCGTTGCGCAGGGCACGCAGCCGGTGCAGCTGCTTGTCGGGGCCGGTGCCGAAGTGGTCGTGCAGGACGCGGTACTCCGCGTAGAGCGCGTCGTAGGCGTCGGCCCGGGCGGCGTCCGGCAGGTAGGCGGCCCGCTGGACACGGCCCATGGCCGCCGCGGCGGCGCGTACGTCCGGATGGGCACCGGCGGCGACGGCCGCGTGGATGGCGGCGCCGAGGGCCGGCCCCTGGGCGGAGGCCGCGAGGGACACCGGCCGGCGGAGCACGTCGGCGTAGATCTGCATCAGCAGGGCGTTCTTCTTCAGGCCGCCCGTGACGATGAACTCGTGCACCGGTACCCCGCCCTGTTCCAGGGCGTCGACGATGGTGCGGGTGCCGAAGGCCGTGGCCTCCAGCAGGGCGCGGTAGATCTCCTCGGGCCGCGTCGCCAGGGTGAGCCCGACGATGACACCGGAGAGGTGGTGGTCGACCAGGGTGGACCGGTTGCCGTTCATCCAGTCGAGGGCGACCAGGCCGTGGCCGCCGACCGGCTGGTCGGCGCACTTGCGGGTCAGCAGCTGGTGCAGGTCCTCGCCGCGGGCCTCGGCCTCCGCCTGGTAGCCGGCCGGGACGCCTTGGGCGAGCCACCAGGCGAAGATGTCACCGACTGCGCTCTGTCCCGCCTCGTAGCCGTACGCGCCGTCAACGATCCCTCCGTCCACGACGCCGCAGATCCCGGGGACGTCGGCGAGCGCGGCGCCGTTCACCACGTGGCAGGTGGAGGTGCCCATGACCGCGAGCAGCCGGCCGTTCTCGACGGCCTGGGCCGCGGCCGCCGCGACGTGGGCGTCGACGTTGCCGGCCGCGACCGCGATGCCCTCGGGCAGGCCCGTCCACTCGGCGGCCTCGGCGGTGAGCGAGCCGGCTCGGGATCCCAGCGGGGAGAGCGGATGCTCCAGGCGGGTGCGGGCGAAGTCCCCGAAGTCCGGGTGCAGGGCGGCGAGGTAGTCCTCGCTCGGGTACCTGCCGTCCTGGTGGATGCCCTTGTAGCCGGCGGTGCAGGTGTTGCGGGTCTCGGTGCCCGTGAGCTGCCAGACGATCCAGTCGGCCGCCTCGATCCAGCGCTCGGTCGCCGCGTACGTCTCCGGGTCCTCCTCCAGTACCTGAAGCGCCTTCGCGAACTGCCATTCGGCGGAGACCCTGCCGCCGTAACGGCTGATCCACTTCTCTGCGCGCAGGTGGGCGAGGTGGTTGATCCGGTCGGCCTGGTCCTGCGCGGCGTGGTGCTTCCAGAGCTTGGGCCAGGCATGGGCACGGTGGCCCAGCCCGGTCTCGGAGAGCGGCCGGCCGTCGCGTCGCACGGGCAGGACCGTGCAGGCCGTGAAGTCGGTCGCGATCCCGATGACGCGTCCAGGGTCCACGCCCGCGGAGGCGACGGCGTCCGGAACGGCGGTGCGCAGCACCTCGCGCCAGTCGTCCGGATGCTGGAGTGCCCAGTCGGGCGGCAAAGCGGCCCCGGTGGTGGGCAGTTCGCGGTCGATGACGCCGTGGCGGTACGTGTGGACGGCGGAGCCGAGCTCCTCACCGTCGTGTACGCGGACCACCACGGCGCGCCCGGACAGCGAACCGAAGTCGACACCGACGACGTAGCGCACGGCGTCCCGGTCGGCCGGGGAGCGAGACGAGGTCACGTTCACATCCTTTGTACGGAGCCCAGCGCCCCGGACTGACAACCGGGCGACAGGGGGGACGGCGGCAGGCGTGGCCATCTCGACTCTGATTGTTAGCGCTCACAATCGGCCGGGACAAGGGCTCAGGTCTACAGCGTTACCTAATCTTGACTTGGTGACCCCAGCACGTCCGGATCACCCGGGGTGCCCTTGACCAGCGCCGATACCCGGGAGCCCCGCCCGGATCACGGGCCCGCCCGGATCACGGGCCTGCCCGGCCCGACCCGGGCCCGCGCTCCGGTCACAGCACTAGCGCGGTGCCCGGCCTGAGCTGCCGCGCAGCACCAGCTCCGTGGGCACCAGGACGTGCCTGCCCGCGGACTCCGGCGACCCGGCGTGCTCCCTGCCCGCCACACCGGTCGTGCGGCTGCTCCGAGTCACCTCGTCGACCAGCAGCTCCAGCGCACGTCTGCCCAGTTCACCGAAGTCCTGTCGGACCGTCGTCAGCGGGGGCGCGAAGTACGCGGCTTCGGACATGTCGTCGAAACCGACCACGCTGATGTCCCCCGGGATGGCCCGGCCCGCTTCGTGCAGCGCGCGCAGCAGCCCCAGCGCCAGGTGGTCGTTCGCACAGAACACCGCGGTGACGGTGGCATCCGCGGCCAACCGGAGGCCGGCCTCGTAGCCGGCGCGGGCACTCCAGTCCCCGGGGTGGGCCTCGGGCACCGGGGCACCGGCCGCCTCAAGGGCTTTGCGCCACCCGGCCTGCCGGGTCGCGGTCTCCAGCCAGCCCGGCGGGCCGGCGATGTGGTGGACCGTGGCGTGCCCGAGGTCCAGCAGGTGCCGCGTGACGGCGCGGGCACCCGCCTCGTTGTCGACCGAGACCGTGGGTACCGGCGAATCGCTGCCGGCCCCTACCGCGACGACGGGCACCGCCGTGGACAGCTGGGCGACCGCGCTCACCGCCGGAGTCTGCGGCGCGATCACCACGATGCCTTCGACACCCTGGTCCCGAAGCCGGTCCACAGCCTCCTGCACCGAGCGCGTCTCCAGTGACCGCAGGCTCGCCACGCTGACGAAATAGCCCGCACTGCGCGCAGCCTGCTCAATGCTGTCCAGCATGGAGGCCGGTCCGTACAGGGCGCTGCCGAAACTGACCACGCCGAGCGTCTGGGACCGACGGGTGACCAGGGCTCGCGCCGCCACGTTGGGGCGGTAGTCCAGCTCGCGAATGGCCGCGAGCACCCGCTCTCGCGTGCCGGGGCGGACGTGGGGCGCGCCGTTGAGTACCCGCGACACCGTCTGATGCGACACCCCGGCGACGCGCGCGACATCGGCCATCACAGGCTGGCGTGGCTCGGATTGCTCCGCACTTCCCGTTCCCACTGAGAGCCCTCTCGTCCACGAAGCCCGCGGCGGCCGACCCGGGCGCTGTTGCCCGCACCGGTATCACGGTGGTGCCTGCACGAGGCGCCACGAGGGTGAGTGTAATTGTTCACGATCACAGAGCGCGGCCCCTGGAGGCGCAGTGGGACGGGACCGTCCGATACGAAACCTCGGCGGATCAGTAGACGTCGCGAACGTACCGCTTGTCGGCGGCGAGCTGCTTGACGTACAGGGCCGCCCCGTCCTCGTCGAGGCCGCCGTGGGCGACGGCGATGTCGCGCAGGGCCCGGTCGACGTCCTTGGCCATCCGCGCGGCATCGCCGCAGACGTAGAAGTGTGCGCCGTCCTGAAGCCAGGACCAGAGCTGGGGGCCGCGTTCGCGCATCCGGTCCTGGACGTAGACCTTGGCGCGCTGATCGCGTGAGAAGGCGGTGTCGAGCCTGGTGAGGGTGCCGTCGGCGAGGAAGGCGGTGACTTCGTCCTCGTAGTAGAAGTCCGTGGCGCGGTGCTGCTCGCCGAAGAAGAGCCAGTTGACGCCGCGGTGGCCGCGGGCCCGGCGTTCCTCGAGGAAGCCGATGAAGGGAGCCACCCCCGTCCCAGGGCCGATCATCACCATCGGCGTCCCGGGAGCCGCCGGAGGCCGGAAGTGGGGGGAACGCTGGACGAAGACCGGGACCGCGGCGTCGGGCGCGGCGTCGGCGAGGAACGGCGAGCACACGCCCTTGCGGGGGCGGCCGTGGACGTTCTCGTACCGGACGACGGAAACCGTCAGCGACACCTGATGCGGGTCGGTGAGCGGGCTGGAGGATATGGAGTAGAGGCGGGGCCGGAGGCGCTTGAGGACGGTCGCCCACTCCTGGGCCGTGGCGCGGACCGGGTGTTCGGCGATGACGTCGACGGCCTGGCGGCCCCAGGACCACCGGGCGAGGTCGCCCTTGTTGTCGGGGCGCAGCAGCTTCTTCAGTTCGCGGTCGCCGGCGCGTTCGTTGATGAAGCCCAGCAGTGCGGGGGTGAGTTTGGTGATGTCCAGGTGACGGTGCAGGGCGTCGGCCAGAGCGAGCCGGCCGATGCCGGCGACCTCGACGGTTTCGGCCGGGTCGACTCCGGTGACGGCCAGCCATTGCGTCACGAGGTCGGGGCAGTTGACGGGGTTCACACCGAGAGCGTCGCCGGCCTCGTAGAGGAGCGGTGTCTCGCTGTCCCGGGTGTCGAAGGTGAAGCGGCGGACCTCCTTGACCGCCCCCGGAAGGCTGAGCAGCCGGTTGCCTGTCAGCCGTGCGGTGGCCAGGGCCTGCTGTGCGGTGCGCAGGGGTGCGGGAGCAGGTGCCGCGTCCGTCGCCGGCTGCCCGGTGAGATCGGCGAGGACCTGCTCCAGCCAGGCCTGAGCCGATGGCTCGTAGTCCGGTTCGCAGTCCGTGCGCGGTGCCAGACGTACGGCTCCCAGCTCGTCCAAGCGCTGGTCCAGGCGGCGTCCGTGGCCGCAGAAGTCGTCGTACGAGGAGTCGCCGAAGGCGAGCACGGCATAGCGCCGGCCGTCCAGGCGCGGAGTGTCGGCGGCCGTGAGGGCGTCCCAGAACCCGGCGCCGTTGTCAGGGGCGTCGCCGTCGCCGAACGTGCTGGTGATCAGCAGCAGATCGGCGGCAGGGGGCAGGGACTTCAGGTCCGTGTCGTCCATGCCGACGAGCGCGGCGCGGTGTCCCGCTGCGGCGAGCCGGTCGGCGGCGGCCGCGGCGAATTCCTCGGCGTTGCCGGTCTGCGAGGCCCACAGCACGACGACCTCACGGCCCAGGGCAGTGGCCCCCGCCGTGGCTTGCGCTGCGGTCTGCGGGGCTCGGGAGTACAGGCCGGCGAGCACTCCGTTCACCCAGCGCGCGTGCTCTTCCCTGAACGGCGCACCGGCCGGCAGAACGGGAACGCCGGGCGCGCCTGATTCCAGTCCGGCGAGGAATCCGACCAGGTACTGGCGTTCGTGCTCGGCGAGCACTGGCGGGGGTGTGCTCTGCAGCCCGAAGACGACGGCCGCGGGGGGCTGGACGGCGGTCGGCACGATCGCGGCGGGCTCCTGGGTGAGGGCGGCCACGGGTGCCGGAGCGACGGTCACCGGTGTGACGACCTTCGCCAGCGTCACCGCGCACATCTTGAACTCGGGCTGGAACGAGATCGGGTCGACGGCGTCGCTCGTCACCGCGTTGATGCTCAGGTACTCGCCGAACAGGTCGTTCCAGTGGAACGGAGCGAAGCAGCAGCCCGGGCGCACCCGGTCGGTGATGACGGCGGGCAGTACGGCGCGGCCTCGCCGGGAGGCGACTTCCACCGAGTCGCCTCCCTCTATCCCCAGGTGTTCCGCGTCCTGCGGGTGGACCTCGACGAAGGGTGCCGGGTTGAGCTTGTTGAGTTTGGGGACCTTTCCGGTCTTGGTGAGGGTGTGCCACTGGTGCTGGAGTCGCCCGGTGTTGAGGGCGAACGGGTAGTCGTCGTCGGGCATTTCGGCGGCGGGGAGGTGCGGGCGGGCGAAGAAGACGGCTCGTCCGCTCGCGGTGGGGAACACCGGGCCCCCGTCCTTGGACAGGTAGCGGATGGGGTTGCGGCCCGGCCCGTCGACGGTCGCGGCGGGCCATTGGACCGGCGTCTCGCGGAGCCGCTCGTACGTCACTCCGCGCAGGTCGTAACCGGTCTTGGGGTTCGCCGCGCGCTTGATCTCCTCGAAGATCTCCTCGGCGCTGTCGTACGAGAAGGCGTGGGCGTAGCCCATCGCGCAGGCGATGCGCGCGATGATCCGCCAGTCCGCGAGCGCCTCTCCCGGCGGGTCCACGGCGGGCTGGGAGAGGGTGAGGGTGCGTTCACTGTTGATCAGTACGCCCTCGGTCTCGGTCCACAGGGCGCCGGGGAGCACGACATCGGCGTACGCGTTGGTCTCGGTGTCGGCGAACACGTCCTGAGTGATGACGAGTTCGGCCGTCTCCAACGCCTCGATGACGGTCTTGCGGTTGGCGACCGAGGCGACCGGGTTGGTGCAGATGATCCAGCACGCCTTGATCTCGCCGTCCGCCATGCGCCGGAACATCTCGACGGTGCCCTTGCCGGACCCGTCCGCGCGTACGGCGCCGGACTCCAGCCCCCACAGCTCCTCGACGAAGGCACGGTCCTCGTCCACGAGCACCGACCGCTGTCCGGGCAGGCCGGGCCCCATGTAGCCCATCTCGCGGCCGCCCATGGCATTGGGCTGGCCGGTGAGGGAGAACGGGCCGCTGCCCGGGCGGCAGATCGCGCCGCCGGCCAGGTGCAGATTGATCAGGGCGTTGGTGTTCCAAGTGCCGTGGGTGGACTGGTTGAGCCCCATGGTCCAGCAGCTCATCCACTCCCCCGCCGCGCCGATCCACTGCGCCGCCCGCCGGATGTCCGCTTCCGGGATGCCGGTGATCTCGGCAACCGTCGCGGGCGGGTAGTCCGCGAGGAACTCCGGCATCGCCTCCCAGCCCTCGGTGCGCTCCGCGATGAAGCCGGCGTCCGTGTCGCCGTTCTCCACCAGCAGGTGCAGCAGGCCGTTGAGCAGAGCCAGGTCGGTCCCCGGCTTGATCTGCAGGAAGAGGTCGGCCTTGTCGGCGGTGGCGCTGCGCCGCGGGTCGACGACGATCAGCTTGGCGCCCGCCTTCACACGCTCCATCAGCCGCAGGAACAGGACGGGGTGGCAGTCGGCCATGTTGGAGCCGATGACGAAGAAGACGTCCGCCTTCTCGAAGTCCTGGTACGAACCGGGCGGGCCGTCGGCGCCGAGGGAGAGCTTGTAGCCGCTGCCCGCGCTGGCCATGCACAGACGGGAGTTGGACTCGATCTGGTTGGTGCGGACAAAACCCTTGGCTAGCTTGTTGGCCAGGTACTGGGCTTCCAGGCTCATCTGCCCGGAGACGTAGAACGCGACGGCGTCGGGCCCGTACTCGTCGATGACCGCCCGCAGCCGCAGGGCCGTACCGGCGATCGCCTCGTCCAGGCCGGCGGGTACCGGCTCGGCCCCGCGCTCGGCACGCACCAGCGCGGTGGCCAGACGTCCCGGGGCGGCGAGCATGTCGGCCGTCGTCGCGCCCTTGGTGCACAGCCGGCCGAAGTTGGCGGGGTGGGCCTTGTCGCCCGATGCCTTGAGGACCTTGCGGCGCCCGTCGGGACCCGAGCCGATGTCGAGGAGCATGCCGCAGCCCACACCGCAGTACGAGCAGACCGTCCGCACCTGGGAGACGGCCGTCGGCGAGTCCTGTGGGGGCACCGGATGGCCTCTCTGTTGTTCGACGCGTGCCCCGACGGTACGAAACGCCCATTACGTCGATGTGACTCCGGCCGATCACGGGCGGTAACGCTCGTCACACAGCCGTACGGTCGACGCTGTGAGGACGAGCGAAATCACGCACATGCCAGGTGAACCGGAGCGCGCCTGCGCATGTGCAGCGTGTTGTGCCCTGAAGTGTCGGCGTGGGTCCTGGCAAACCGGTAGCACGCTGTCACACATGGCAACCATCGCCAGCCGCCGAGGGGCCTGTCGGACGTCCGCCAGGCCCCTTCGAAGGGTCAGCGGCCCCAGCGCAGCGCTGCCGTCTGCACCGGCGCGTCCCACAGCCGCAGCATTTCCTCGTCGGCCCGGCACAGCGTCACCGAGCACCCCGCCATGTCCAGCGAGGTGACGTAGTTCCCCACGAGGGTCCGGGCCACCGGGACGTTGCGAGCCGCCAGCACCCGGGCCACCTCCGCGTGGAAGCCGTACAGCTCCAGCAGCGGCGTCGCGCCCATCCCGTTCACCAGGGCCAGTACCGGCCCGTCGACCGGGGCCGCCTTCGCCATGTCCTCCAGCACGGCACCCACCGCGACCTCCGCGATCTCCCCCGCCGGCATCATCGGGCGCCGCTCCCGGCCCGGCTCGCCGTGGATTCCGATGCCCAGCTCCAGCTCGCCGTCCGGCAGGTCGAAGGTGGGACTGCCCTTGGCGGGGGTGGTGCAGGCGCTCAGCGCCACGCCGAAGCTGCCCGAGGCCTCGTTGACCCGCCGGGCGACTGCGGCGACCTCCTCCAGCGGCGCGCCCTCCTCCGCCGCCGCCCCGGCGATCTTCTCCACGAAGAGCGTGGCCCCCGTGCCGCGCCGCCCGGCGGTGTACAGGCTGTCGGTCACCGCCACGTCGTCGTTGACCAGCACCCGCTCGACCCGGATGCCGTCCTCCTCGACGAGCTCGGCGGCCATGTCGAAGTTCAGTACGTCCCCGGTGTAATTCTTGACGACGAACAGCACCCCCTGCCCGGCCTCCACGGCCTTGGCCGCCCGCACCATCTGGTCGGGCACGGGGGAAGTGAACACCTCGCCCGGACAGGCGGCGGACAGCATGCCGTGTCCGACGAAGCCTGCGTGCAAGGGCTCGTGTCCCGAGCCGCCGCCGGAGACGAGACCGACGCGCCCGCCCTGCCGCGCGTCCCGCCGTACGACGACCCGGGCCTCGGCGTCCACGTCCAGGTCGGGGTGGGCTGCGGCCAGCCCCCGCAGGGCGTCCACGACCACGGTCTGGGGACTGTTGATCAGCATCTTCATCGTGTGCCTCCCGGTCGGAGCCGGCGGGTGAGCGGCCCGGCGCCCTCACGGAGCACCGGGCGCCGCGCGCCGGACAGGCGCGTCAGCGCGGGCACGCCGTACGAGCCGCGGGCACGCCCTACCAACAGTGTGCTGCCACGCCGCGGACATCCGCGAGCACTCGGGCGACCGCCTCGGAGAATGATCGAGGAACCCGAAGGGGGCACCGGATTCCGCAGGACCGGACCGCTCTCGCCTTTCCGGTACGGGCAGCCCGTCTTACGCTGAACCAGGGGGCTCGGGGCAGTCGAATGCCGGTCTTCGGACCGGCGGGAAGCGGGCACCCATGAAGGAGCGCCTCAAGGCATCAGGGCTGGTCGGCGAACTCTCGGCCGAGTTTGCCGGCACCATGATCCTCATACTCTTCGGCTGTGGTGTCGTGGCCCAGGTGGTCGCCGGCGGAGCCCTGACGACCCCCCCGGGCGGCCTCGGAAACCACGACAGCATCGCCTGGGCCTGGGGTCTCGGCGTGACCCTGGGCGTCTACGTCGCGGCAAGGCTGAGCGGGGCCCACCTCAATCCCGCGGTGACCGTCGCCTTGGCCGCCTTCAAGGGCTTCCCGTGGAGCAAAGTGGCCCCCTACGCGCTGGCTCAGCTGGCCGGAGCCTTCGTGGCCGCCCTGATCGTGCGCTGGAACTACTCCGAAGCGCTGGCCAAGGCCGACCCCGGCCACACCATCAAGACGCAGGGTGTCTTCTCCACGCTGCCGGCCAACGGAAACCCGAACCTGCCGGTGACCGAGTGGGGCGCACTGCGCGACCAGATCATCGGCACCGCGATCCTGCTCCTGCTGATCCTCGCGGTCACGGACCTGCTCAACACGCCTCCCGGTGCCAACCTCGCCCCGTTCATCGTCGGCCTGATCGTCGTGGCGATCGGCATGGCCTGGGGCACCAACGCCGGGTACGCGATCAACCCCGCCCGTGACCTCGGCCCCCGGCTGGCCAGCTTCCTCACGGGGTACGGCACGGCCTGGAGGGATCAGTACGGGAACTTCTACTTCTGGGTGCCGATCATCGGCCCGCTGATCGGCGGTCTTCTGGGAGCCGGTCTCTACAAGTTCTTCATCGGCAGGTTCCTGCCGACCGCCGAACCGGAGCCCCCCGGACGCGTACCGGCACCGGACGAGAGCTGACCCGAGCAGGGGCGGGCGGACACCGCCCGTCCCCTCCCGGACGACCAGCCCCCACACACGGCATCCCAAGAGGAGGCGGCACCCATGGCTGACTTCGTCGGCGCAGTGGACCAGGGGACCACGAGCACCCGTTTCATGATCTTCGACCACGCCGGCAACGAGGTGGCGCGGCACCAGCTGGAGCACTCCCAGATCCTCCCGCGCTCGGGGTGGGTCGAACACGACCCGGTGGAGATCTGGGAACGCACCAACTCGGTGATCCAGAACGCCCTCCGGCACGGAAACCTCGACGCCTCCGACCTGGCGGCCGTCGGCATCACCAACCAACGCGAGACGACCGTCGTCTGGGACCCCCGCACCGGCCGCCCGTACTACAACGCCATCGTCTGGCAGGACACCCGTACCGACTCCATCGCCGCTGCACTGGAGCGCGGCGGCCAGGGCGAGGTCATCCGGCGTAAAGCAGGGCTGCCACCGGCCACCTACTTCTCCGGCGGCAAGATCCAATGGATCCTGGAGAACGTCGACGGCGTGCGGGAGGCTGCCGAGCAGGGCCACGCCCTCTTCGGCAACACCGACTGCTGGGTGCTGTGGAACCTCACCGGCGGACCCGACGGCGGCATCCACGCCACCGACGTCACCAACGCCAGCCGCACCATGCTCATGGACCTGGAGACCCTCGACTGGGACGACGAACTGCTCGGCTTCTTCGGCGTACCCCGAGCCATGCTGCCCACCATCAACCCGTCCTCCCACCCGGAGGCGTACGGGCAGACCCGCACCTCCCGGCCGCTGCGCGAGGCCATTCCCATCACCGGTGTCCTCGGCGACCAGCAGGCGGCCACCGTCGGGCAGGTCTGCTACGCGCCCGGCGAGGCGAAGAACACGTACGGAACCGGCAACTTCCTGGTGCTCAACACCGGGACGGAACTGGTCCGCTCGCAGCACGGCCTCCTGACCACCGTGGCGTACCAGTTCGGCGACGACCCCGTGATCTACGCCCTCGAAGGATCCATCGCGGTCACCGGCTCCGCCGTGCAATGGCTGCGCGACCAGCTGAAGATCATCGGCGACGCCGCCGAGAGCGAGCGCCTGGCAAGGACCGTCGAGGACAGCGGCGGCATCTACTTCGTCCCCGCCTTCTCCGGCCTGTTCGCCCCGTACTGGCGCTCCGACGCCCGCGGGGCGATCGTCGGCCTGGCCCGCTACCACGACAGCGGCCACCTGGCACGGGCCACTCTGGAGGCCATCTGCTACCAGACCCGCGACGTGGTGGAAGCCATGGAGCAGGACTCCGGCGTCCACCTCGACGTGCTCAAGGTCGACGGCGGAGTCACGGCCAACGACCTCTGCATGCAGACCCAGGCCGATGTCCTCGGCGTACCGGTCAGCCGTCCCGTGGTCGCCGAGACGACCGCGCTCGGCGCCGCCTACGCGGCCGGGCTCGCCACCGGCTTCTGGCGGGACACGGACGAACTGCGCACCCACTGGCAGGAGTCCAAGCGCTGGGACCCCGAGTGGTCGCAGGAACGGCGCACGGAAGGGTACGAGGGCTGGAAGCGGGCGGTGGAGCGCACGCTCGACTGGGCCAAGGTCGAATAGGTTCCGGCCGCGCCCGCCCGCAGTACCGAGGAGGAGACCATGGTCGATCCGGTGGCGCTCTCACCCCAAGCCCGCACGCAGGCCCTCGCCGCCATGGGACAGGGCGAACTCGACGTCCTCGTCGTCGGAGGCGGCGTCGTCGGCTGCGGGGCCGCCCTGGACGCCGCCACCCGGGGCTTGAGCGTCGGACTCGTCGAAGCCCGCGACTGGGCGTCGGGTACGTCCAGCCGCTCCAGCAAACTCATCCACGGCGGCCTGCGCTACCTGGAGATGCTCGACTTCCGCCTCGTCGCCGAAGCGCTCAAGGAACGGGGCCTCATGCTCCGTTTCCTCGCCCCCCACCTGGTACGTCCGGTGCCGTTCCTCTACCCCCTGCAACACCGCGTCACGGAGCGCCCGTACGTCGGCACCGGCGTGCTGCTGTACGACGTGATGGCCCGGGCCTCCGGCACCTCCGGAGGCCTGCCCCACCACCGCCACCTGAGCAGGCACCGGGCCCTGCGCGAGGCACCTGCCCTGCGCTCCGACGCCCTGGTGGGCGCCATCCAGTACTGGGACGCCCAGGTCGACGACGCCCGGCACACCCTGTTCCTCGCCCGTACGGCCGCCTCGTACGGGGCACTGGCCGCCAACCGCACCCGCGTCAGCCGCTTCCTGCGACAGGGCGAGCGGGTGGTCGGCGCCGTCGTCACGGACCTGGAGAGCGGCGACGAGACGCAGGTGCGGGCCAAGCAGGTCGTCAACGCGACCGGGGTGTGGACGGACGACACCCAGGCCATGGCCGGCACCCGCGGCCAGTTCCACGTCCGCGCCTCCAAGGGCGTCCACCTGCTCGTCCCCCGTGACCGCATCAACTCCCGCACCGGTTTGATCCTGCGGACCGAGAAGAGCGTGCTGTTCGTCATCCCCTGGGGCCGGCACTGGATCATCGGGACCACCGACACCGACTGGACACTCGACAAGGCCCACCCCGCCCTCAGCTCCAAGGACGTCACCTACCTGCTGGAACACGTCAACAGCGTCCTGGTCACCCCCCTGGTCCCCGAGGACGTCGAGGGCGTCTACGCCGGCCTGCGCCCCCTGCTGTCCGGCGAGGCGGCGGAGACCAGCAAGCTGTCCCGGGAGCACCTCGTGGCCCATCCGGTGCCCGGACTCGTCGTGGTGGCGGGCGGCAAGTACACCACGTACCGGGTGATGGCCCAGCACGCGGTGGACGAGGCCGCCCGCGCCATGGACGAGAACGTCCCCGACTGCGTCACGCACCGCGTTCCGCTGCTGGGCGCCGACGGCTACCCGGCGCTGTGGAACTCGCGGCACCGGCTTGCCGAGCGCTCCGGGCTCCATGTCGCCCGCATCGAGCACCTCCTGAACCGCTACGGCTCCCTGGCGCCCGAACTGCTCGCCCTGGTGGCGGCCGACCCCCGGCTCGGCGAGGCACTGCCGAGCTCCGACGACTACCTGAGGGTCGAGGCCGTGTACGCGGTGACCCACGAGGGAGCCCGCCACCTGGAGGACGTCCTCGCCCGGCGCACCCGGATCTCCATCGAGTCCTGGGACCGCGGGGCGGACGCGGCGCTGACCGTGGCCCAGCTGATGGCGCCCCATCTGGGATGGGACCGGGCGCACCAGGACCGCGAGGTCGACCACTACCTCAAGCGCGTGGCCGCCGAGCGCGAGGCCCAGCAGCAGCCGGACGACCGGACCGCCGACGCGGTGCGGCTCGGCGCCCCCGACATCATCCCGGTGAACTGAACGGCCGCACACGAGCCCCCGTCTCTTGGCCTCACCGGGGTAGAGGCCGGCGATCCCCTGGCCGCTCGGGTGTCATGAGGGGATTGCCACGGTCAGACTCGGTCCACCGTTGGTTGGCGGCATTGTTGCATGTCCAGATCTGGAGGTAGACGCCGTTGGCCGTGGAGTTGCCGGGTACGTCCAGGCACTTGTTCGTGCCGACGGCGGTGATGCTTCCGTCGGTGTCGGAGCGCCACTTCTGGTTGTTCTGGCCGTTGCAGTCCCAAATGATCACGCTGGTACCGTCGGCGGTGCCGTTGTTGTTCACGTCGAGGCACTTGTTTCCGTAGACCCGCAGTTCGCCGGCCGCCGTGGAGGTCCACTGCTGGTTGCCCTGACCGTGGCAGTCCCAGATGTCCACCCGGGTTCCGTTCGCCTGGGAGGCTCCGGTGACATCGAGGCATCTTCCCGACCCCACGCCCTGGATCATGGACACGGGGTTGGGCGTTCCGCCGCTGACCCGGAACACTACGGTGCCATGGGACGGCACGCTCGCCGAGATGGCTCCGGGGGTCGAGGTGACGGCGTTCGTCCAGGCCTCACGCAAGGTGAAGGAGTTGCCGGACAGGCCGATCGCCGAGGTGGTGGTGCTGATCGTCGTCGTGCTGCCACCCTGGTTGAACAGCGCGACCGCGACGTCGCCGTTGCTCAGCCGTTTGGCCAGGATGCGGCGGGTGCCGTCGTTGCTGATCTGGGTGGCCTGGAGGCCGAGCGGGTCCTGGTTGATGGCGATCAGGTTCTGGTTCTTCATGATCGTGGCGGTCGCGGCGTCCATGTTCCGCATGTCGTTGCCCGCGATCACTGGAGCGGCCATGATCGCCCAGAGGGCGAAGTGGCTGCGCATCTCGGTGTCGGTCATGCCGCCCCGGCCGACCACCATCATGTCGGGGTCGTTGAACTGCCCCGGCTTGGCGTAGCCCGACAGGGGCGCGTTGACGTTGACGATGTTCTGGATGCCCATCGGGTAGCCGTTGGTCTGACCGGAGTTCCAGACGTTGGTGATGTCCTCGGTCGTGCGCCAGATGTTGGCGACGTCGCCCCAGTTCCGCTGCGGGCCGGTCTTCTCGTGGATGCTGTTGGGGTTGATGCTGTAGAGGATCGGCCGGCCGGTGGCCGCCAGGGCGTCGCGCATCTTCGCGAATGTGCGGACCTGGTCGTCGATGGTGCCGGTGGGGGAGCACCAGTCGTACTTGAGATAGTCGACACCCCAGGCGGCGAACTGCCGGGCGTCCTGGATCTCGTGGTTGAGACTGCCGGTGGCGCCCGGATAGGAGCCGAAGTACTGGGCGCAGGTACGGTCCAGGGGTGCCTGGTAGAGGCCGAACTTCAGGCCCCGGGCGTGCAGGTGGTCGCCGAGCGCCTTCATGCCGCTCGGGAATCTCGACGGATCGGCCTGCAGGTTGCCGGCGGAGTCGCGGGTCGGGTTGAACCAGCAGTCGTCGACGACGACGTACTGATATCCGAGGTCGCGCATGCCGGAGCTGACCATCGCGTCGGCAGTCTGGCGGATCAGCGTCTCGTTGATGTTGCAGCCGAAGGTGTTCCAGGTGTTCCACCCCATCGGCGGGGTGCGGCCCACGCCGTTGTCGAGCGCTTGAGCCTGGGTGGTGGGGGTGACCGTGGTGGCCAGGGCCAGGGCCAGGGCCACCATGGTCAGCAGCGTGAGATTTCGTTTCCTGCTCATGAGATCGCTCCTTGGCGAATCGAGGACCGGGTTCATGGCGGTGCGCGTGACCCGGGCGGGCTCGGCCTTGCGCCGAGCCCGCCACGCCGGCTCCACTGCGGAGCCGGACCCGTGTCACGTCGTCAGCGCTGCAGAGTCAGCAGACCCGGCCGGTAGGGCCACAGGCCGTAGTCGCCGCCGACGTTGGGGTCGCGTCCCTGGTAGAGGAACTGCAGGTTGCAGGGATCGACGGTAAAGGTCTGATCGGCACTGGTGCGGATCAGTTCGCCATGGCTGATGTCGTTGGTCCAGGTGGCGCCGCTGTTGGCCTTGCCGGCGAAGGGGCTGCTCTCGCTCCCGGCCTGGGGCGTCCAGGAACCGTCCAGACTGGTGGCCGTGAACGAGCGGAAGTAGCGGCCCTGCGAGCCGTCCGCCTCGACGATCATGAGGTAGCGGTTCTGGCCCTGGAGCTTGTAGACCTGAACGGCTTCGAACAGGTTGTTCGTCGTGTCGCTCATGATCACGGTCGAGTTCGAGCCGAAACTGCCCGGGAAGTTCCCGATCGGCATACTGGCCCGGTAGATCTTGCCGTTGTCACCGGCGAAGAACAGGTACATGTTCGTGCTGTCACCGATGAGGGTCTGGTCGATCGGTCCTGTTCCGGAGCCGGCGATGCTTCCGGAGAAGAGCACCTGCTGTGACGACCAGCCATTGGAGTTCGTGGGGTCGCTCGACGTCCGGTAGGAGAAGGCGCTCCCGCCACCCCACTGGTAGGTGAGCACCCAGATGTTCTTCGGCGCGAAGTAGAAGAGCGTGGGCGCGACGGTGGACGTCGACATCGCGTTCTGGCCGGCCGAGGCCATCTCCGACCAGTTGGTGAACGGGCTGAAGTTCATCGAGCCCCAGTTCTTCCCCGTGTCGTGGGTCGTCGCGTAAACGAGCTGCCGGCCGTTGTAGGGGGCGACGGTGAAGTCCTTGAGCGAGGCCCACCCCGGCTTGGGCTGCGCCAACGGGCCCGTGGATGTCCAGCGGTACGTCGACGGAAGATCGCACGGGCCGGGGTTGCCGCCACCGACCTTCACGAGCTGCCACTGCTGGTTGGTGCCGCCCCAGTCGTCGTACTGGACGATGTTCGCGTTGTCGGCGGTGGAGCCGCCTTGTACTTCGAGGGCCTTGTTGCTGTGGCGCGCGATGAGCCTCACGTAGCCGTCCGAGCTGTCGGCCAGCCGCCACTGCTGGTTGGTCCCGTTCGCGTCGGCCCACTGGACGATCGCGGCGCCGTTCGCGGTGGACCCGTTCTGGACGTCCAGCACCTTGCCGGAATGGCGAGACTTGATGCGGTGGTAACCGCCGCCGGAGTCGACGAACTGCCACTGCTGCTGGTTCTGATCGTTCCTGGTCCACTGGGTGATGCGGGCGCCGTCGTTGGTCGCCAGGTTGTAGACGTCCAGGGCCTTGCCGCTGTTGCGGTTGACCAGCACGTACGAGGCGTTGGGGTCGACGGCCGTCGCCGCGCCGGCGGGCTGCACACCGAGGAAGGCGGCCAGGAGCAGCAAGGGCGCGAGGACGGCGAGCAGGCGTCGTCTCAGGTGGACCGGGGATGGAGGGCGAGACCACATCAGAAGAGCTCCTTCGGGGGGTGGGGGCGGGGTGACCCCGACGGACCGCGGGGCGGACGCGTTGAGGGGTCGGGGACGGGATAGGTATGGAGGCGGCCGCACATGCCGAAGCGTTGGTGCTCCGGGCACTCCAGCCGTGACACTTCGCCGTGGTCGAGGTGGGAGAGGTCTCCGGCCTTCAGCCGTTCCAGCTGACGGCCGGTCGTGACGGCTGCGGCGAGGGCGCCGTCACGCCAGCGGATCCGCCAGGCGTCCAGGAGCTCGCTCTTCAGGCGGTGGGCCGCGATGTGGAACTCCTGCAGCCCGCCTTCGCGCAAGGCCAGGAAACCCTCCAGCGCCAGGTCGCGGCGGCGGCGCGCTGCCGCGGAACGGTCGCCGCTCAGGCCGGCCGCCCTCCGGTAGGCGTGGGGATCGGCCAGCACAGGAGCAGGGAAGGTGAAGACTGCGTCGCCCGCCTCGGAGAGTCCGCTGTTCTGCATGAGCACCACGAGGCGCAGGCCGCCGTCGTTGACGAGGCGGTGGATCGTGCCGGGGGTGAACCAGACGACGTCGCCGGGGAGCAGCGGGGTGTCGGCGAAACCGGAGGTGGTGAGAGTCTGGACGCTGCCCGCGCCGCCGATGACGACGTAGGCCTCGGAGCAGACGAGGTGCATGTGGGGCGTACCGCCGCACAGCCCGTCGGCGGCCTCCCAGTCGTACACGGTCAGCCCGGAGATCCCCACGCCGCCGGGGAGCGGGGTCACCACGGGTGTTCCGCGACATGGCGGGACAGGAGCGTGGAGGAGCGGTCGACCTCGTCGTGCGTGCCGATGAAGGCCACCCAGTCGCCCTGCTCGCCCATGGCGGGGCCGAGCACGTCGCCGCCGGTGAAGTCGCGCGGGCCGCGCCGGAACAGGCCGGAGTATCCGGCGAGCTTTCTGCCCTGCGTGCCGGGGCTGCCGAACATCAGGTCGGCGTCGCGGTTCGGCAGGTCCACGTAGCCCTGGCCGTGCAGGTAGGTGCCGCCGCCCCAGAAGTTCTGCCCCGACACCCACGACGCCGTGATCTGGATGCCCTTGTGCCAGCGGTGGTCGTGCGGCCGGTGCCCGGTGACCACGTCGTCGGCGAGCGTGCGCACCGGATGCAGGTAGGGCTTCGGCGCCTCGAAGGGGTCCATGACCGGCCGGTGCACGTACCGGAAGAGGTCGACGCCGCGAGCTCGGACGGTCAGCGAGTTCTCGTTCTCGAGGAGTTCGAACGTCATCGGAACACCCCCGGGCGCCCTCCGTCGAGCGAACCGTAGAACGGGTCGGCCGCGTCGATCTCTCCGCGCCGGACCGGCAGGCCGGTGATCGCGGCCTTGTACAGGGCGGTGACCAGTTCCGTCGCGATGGCTCCGTTGTCGAACCGGACCAGGGCCGTGGACACGTCCTCGGTCTGGACTTCGCGCGAGGCGGCCGGCCATCGCGCGTACCTCGGTCCATTCGCCGAGCACCGCGAGCATCAGGTCCATCTGGTGGATGCCGTGGCCCAGGGTCGGGCCACCGCCCTCGCCCTCCCAGGTGCCGCGCCAGGGCACGTCGTAGTAGGCGTCGTCGCGGTACCACGCCGTGACGCACTGCGCTACCAGCGGACGGCCCAGCGTCCCGGCCGTGATCCGGTCGCGCAGGTACCGGGCCCCCGAGCCGTGCCTGTGCTGGAACACCGCTCCCGCGACGGCGGGCCCTTCGGCGCCGCGGACCCGGTCGAGCTCGGCCAGTGACAGCGCCACCGGCTTCTCGCACCACACCCACGCCTGCGCCCGGAGGGTGGGAACGTGGCAGATGTCCGCGATCCCGCCCGTTCCGACGATCGCCGTCCTGATCATCCGCCCAGCACCTCCTTGATCGAGTGGTAAGCGGGCTTGGGCAGCAGGTTCTCGTCGTAGGGCAGCGCTGCGCCCTCGCCGGGGAAGACGGAGGGGATCCACGAGTACTTGTCCGTGTAGTCCCAGATCGTGACGCCGACGCACTTCTTGACCGCCAGGCAGGCCTTGACGTAGTCGGCGTACCAGGTGGCCTGGGTGGCGAGCTTCTCCGGGGTCGCGGGGAGAGCCATCCGGATGTCGAGCTCGGTGACCGCGACCTCGACCCCGAGGTCGGCGAAGCGCTGCATGTTCTGCTGGACGTCGGCGGGGAAGCCGTACTGGAGCGCCAGGTGGCCCTGGATGCCGAAGCCCTCCACCGGGACCCCGTCGGCCTTCAACTGCTTGATCAGGGTGTAGTAGGCGTCGCTCTTGGGGCCTATGCCGTCGACGTTGTAGTCGTTGAGGTACAGCTTGGCGTGCCGGTCGGCCTCGTGGGCCCAGCGCAGGGCGTCGGCTATGTAGCCGGGGCCGAGCGTCTTGTAGAAGAGCGATTCGCGGTAGGTGCCGTCTTCGTTGAAGGCCTCGTTGACGACGTCCCAGTGGATCACCTGGCCCTTGAAGTGCCGGACCTCCGTCTGTATGTGGTTCTTGAGGATGGCGCGCAGCTCGTCGGCGCTCCAGGTGCCCTCGGTGAGCCAGGCGGGGAGCTGGTTGTGCCAGATGAGGGTGTGGCCGCGGACCTTCTGGTGGTGGGCCTTGGCGAACCCGACGACCTTGGCGGCGGCGGTGAAGTCGAAGACGCCGCGCTCGGGCTCCGTGGCGTACCACTTCATGGCGTTGCCGGGGGTGGTCTGCCCGAATTCGCTGCCGAGGAGCTTCAGATAGGCGGCGTCGGTGAACTCGGGGTTGTCGGTGGCGGAGCCGAAGTACTTGTGGTGCTTCTCGGCCAGTTCGCCGAGCGTCCTGGGACGGGGCTCGGCGGCTGCGGGCGCGGCGGCGAGACCGGCCGAGAGGCAGATGGCGGCGGACAGGGCGGTGAGAATCCGGGACATGGACATGGCGGGCTACTCCTCGGGGGCTGGGCGGGTCAGTCGAGGACGATCGTGGTCAGCGCGCGCGGCGAGAGTCGCCGTGAGGGTCGTGCCCCGCGTGGAGACGATGTCGGCCGGGGTGATCGAGCGGGTCTCGTCGGTGACGTAGCCGTCGGGGTGCCGGTCGTGCCCGCCGCGAAGGGAGAATTCGGCGGAGCTTTCGGTGGTCGCGGTGTCGAGGATTTCGATCACGCGGCTGCCGTCGGTGTTGCGGAAGGCCGTGATCTGCAGTGCCGGGTCGGCGTTCGTGACCGGCACGCGGACGGCGCCGGGGCGGATGAACCGGCTGAAGGCGGCCAGCGCCCCCCTCGGGTCTAGCCGGTCCAGTAGACGTAGGCATTGGCGTGGCCGGCGGTCAGGGTGTTCTGGATGTCGGCCGCGACGGTGAGACCGTCGTAGCCGCTGCCGTCGTCCCAGCTCTCGTTCCAGGTGGTGCCGTCCGGTGACCATTCCGACATCCACACGCGCTTGTCGGTCGGCTGTGGGACCGCGGTCGGACCGCTGTAGCGGTGGCCGGTGATGCTCTGCACGGCCTTGCCGGCGGCGGGGTCCGCCTCGATGGCCTCGGTGTGGGCGACCTGCCGGTCCCAGCCCGCGGCGTCGCAGCAGACCACCCCGGTTTTCGATCCGGACGCGCGAACGGTCGGCCCGAGCACCTTGAGGAAGTCGACGACCTGCTGCGGGGCAGCCGGCAGGGTCGTCGGCATGGGGTCGTAGACCCTGTCGGTCGACGGCCGCCGCCTGCGATGTTAGCGCTAACAACATTGAGACTGTCGGTGTGGTCAGGCGTTTCACAACGTCTCCTCGGGGGTGAAGGTCACGCGCGACGAGTCAGCCCTTGGTGGCGCCCGCGGTGAGGCCGCCGATCAACTGCCGCTCGGCGACGGCGTAGAAGGCGAGGGCGGGGACCATGGCGAGCACGATGTAGGCGAGGACGAGCGCGTAGTCGGTCGAGTACTGGCCCTGGAACTGCTGGACGCCGACCGGGATCGTCTGCCATTTCGGGTTGTTGAACACCAGCAGCGGCAGGAAGAAGTTGTTCCAGCTCGCGACGATCGCCAGCACCGAAACCGTGCCGAGCGCCGGACGCGCCATCGGCAGCAGGATCTTCCAGAAGAAGCGGAACTTGCCGCAGCCGTCCACGATGGCCGCCTCCTCGACCTCCGCCGGGATGGTCCGGAAGAAGCCGCGCAGAATGATGATCGTCATGGGGAGACCGAAGGCCGCCTGCGGGAGGATCACTCCGAGCGGGTTGTCGAGCAGGTCGAAGTTGCGCAGCAGCAGGAACAACGGCAGGACGGCCACCGCGAACGGGAACATCAGCCCGATCGTGAACAGCGTGTAGAACAGCTCCCTGCCCCGGAAGGCGTAGCGGGCCAGCACGAACGCCGCCATTGCGGAGGCCGCCACCGTGCAGCATGTCGTGCCGATCGCGATGCCCGCGCTGTTGGCGATCTGCCGCCAGAACGTTCCGTCGCCGAGGATGCCGGTGTAGTTGCCGGTCTTCCAGTGCTCGGGCAGCCCGAACGGGTTGGTCGTCAGCTCGCCGGTGCTCTTGAACCCGGAGATCACCGCGTAGATCAGCGGCACGACGACGAACGCGCCGATCAGCCAGATCACGGCGTGCAGCGACAGGCCGCGTGCCGTCCGGCGGGCGTTCATCGGCCACCTCCCGAGGTGACGGCCCCGCTCAGGTCACGGCGGAGCACGTAACGCTGGTAGAAGAGGGAGAAGACCAGGCTGATCATGAACAACACCACGCTGATCGCACTGGCATAGCCGACCTGGTAGCGCTTGAACCCGAACTGGAACATCGAGATCGCCATCGTCTCGGAGGAGTGGTTGGGCCCGCCCGCGGTCATGACCCAGACGAGGTCGAAGAGCTGGATGGCCCCGATGATCGAAAGGAAGGCGCTGATCCGGATCGTCGGGCCGAGCAACGGCAGCGTCACGTGCCGAAAGCGCTGCCAGACGCCGGCGCCGTCGATGGAGGCGGCCTCCAGGATCTCGCCCGGGATGCTCTGCAGCCCGGCGAGGAAGAGCATCATGTGGAAGCCGAAGTACTTCCAGGTCATGACCACGAACAGGGTCGGCATGACCGTCGAGGGATCGGCGAGCCACTTGCCGCGCAGCCCCTCCAGGCCCAGGGCGCCGGCGAGATGGTCGGCCATGCCGGCACCGGGAAGGAAGATCATCGTGAAGAGGACCGCCGTGACCACCTCGGACAGGATGTACGGCGCGAAGAACAGCATCCGGTAGACGGCCCGGCCGCGCAGCCTCTGGTTGAGCAGGACCGCGGTGAACAGCGCGAACGGCAACTGCACCGTGATCGACAGGGCGATCAGGTACAGCCCGCGCCGCAGATCGCCGAGGAAGACCCGATCGTCGAACAGCTTGGCGTAGTTCTCGAAGCCGACGAAGTCGTCCATCGGGCCGGTCCCGCCCCACTTGAAGAAGCCGGTATAGACGGCGACGGCTATCGGGGCGAGGACGAAGACGAGGAAGAGGACCAGAGCCGGGACGAGGAACCAGGCGACCGACGCCCAGCTTCGCAACCCGCGCAGGAACGACCGTGCCGGTGCGGGCGGGCGCACCAACAGGGCGTCCTGCGTCCGCTCCTTGGTCAGGGTGGACACGGAGCTAGGCACCCTTCGCAGCCTCGGTGATCGACTTGGTGACCTGCTCGGGCGTCTTCTTGCCCGCGATGAGGTCGGCGACGCTGTCGTTGACCTCCTGGCCGACCGCCGGCGGGTAGGCCTGGTCGAGGAAGAGCTGGAAGCCCGTCGCCTTGACCAGGCTGTCGGCCACCACCTTCCTGTTGGCGTCGGCGAGCCGGCTCTCCGCGCCCTTGACCACCGGCAGGTAGCCGTTGGAGGCCAGCAGCTTGGACTCGTTTTCCAGGACGAAGAACTTCAGGAAGTCCAGCGCTTCCTTCGGGGCGCCCTTGCGCAGCGCGAAGCCGCCGCCACCGCCGAACACCTCAGTGACCTGGCCAACGCCGCCTTCGACCGTCGGGAAGGGGAAGAAGCCCAGGTCCGCTCCGAGATCGGCGCCCGCGTCCTTCTGCACCGAAGGTCCCCACTGCCCCATCAGCTCCATGGCGGCCTTGCCGTTGCCCATGGTCGCGGCCTGGCCTCCGGGGGTGGCGTAGCCGGCGCCGAGGAAGGCCGTCTGGAACGGCTGGAGGTCGACCAGCTCTTTGAGGTGGGTGCCTGCCTGGACGAAGCCGGCGCCGGTGAAGTCCTTGGTGGTCGCGGCCTGCTGCAGCGCGGGGAGGCCCGCGACGCGCATCGCGAGGTAGGCCCAGTAGTAGTGGCCCGGCCATTTCTCCTTGCCCGCGAGGGCGATCGGGGTGACGCCCGCGGACTTGAGCTTCCTGACGTCTTCGAGGAACTCGGCCCAGGTGGCCGGCGGAGCGGTGATCCCGGCCTTGGCGAAGAGCTTCTTGTTGTACCAGAAGCCGACCATGCCGACGTCGTAGGGCACCCCGTAGGTCCGGCCCTCGAACTGATAGGCCTGCAGCGAGACCGGGGTGAGGTCGGACGACCAGCCGAACGCGTCGGTGAGGTCCTCGACCAGCCCCGCGTCGACCTGTTGCTGCAGCACGCCGCCGCCCCAGGTCTGGAAGACGTCGGGGAGCTTGCCCGACGAGGTGGTGGCGGTCAGCTTGGACTTGAACGCCTCGTTCTCCAACGAGGTCGTCTTGATCGTGATGTTCGGGTGAGCGGCCGTGAACGCCGAGGAGATCTGCGGGAAGAGGGACTTGCCCGGTTCCGTCGTGGCGATGTTCCACCAGGCGAAGGTCACCTTGCCGTCGGCCGTCGGCTTGTCGCCGGAGTCGCCACTGCCGCAGGCCGTGGCGAGCGAGACGGACAGGGCGGTCAGGCCCGAGAGCGCCAGGAAGCTTCGTCGGCTCGGGGGGGTGTTGGTCATGGGACCTCCGGGGTGGGGAATGCCGGTTCGCGCTCGAAAACATTTCGCAACACTCTCGAATTCTGTGCTGCCATAAACTAGGAACGCAGGGCTTCTCGGTCAAGACCTCTCACCGATATATCCACCAACAGCGGCTTCTCTAGTGCTTGACAAGCAGGTCGCGCCGACCGGAAACTCTTCGAAAGTTTGCGATACCTGTCGTCAGCCCAAGGCGTCCGTGCAGAGGAGAGAAGTTGAGCGAGCAGCGTCCGACCCTGGCCGTCATCGCCGCGGAGGCAGGGGTCTCCCAGGCCACCGTGTCCAAGGTGATCAACGGTCGCTCCGACGTCGCACCCTCGACGCGCGAACGGATCGAGAGCCTGCTGCGATCTCACAACTACCTCCACCCCGGCCGGCAGGGCAGGGCCCGCAGGTCGGGCCTGGTCGACTTGATCATCGGCGGTCTGGACAGCGCGTGGGCGGTGGAGATACTGCGCGGCGTCGAGGCCGAGTGCGCCCAGCGGAGCGTCGGCACCGTCGTGTCGCTCGTCCCGCCGGGCGAGGCCACGCCGTCGAGCTGGGCCGCACTGCCGGTCCTGCACCACAGCGACGGCGTCATCCTCGTCACCGCCTCGGTCACCCAGGCCCAGCGCGCCCAGGTCGAACAGGCCGGGGTGGCGCTGGTCGTCATCGACCCGATCGACCTGCCGGGCAACGGTGTTCCGAGCATCGGCGCGACCAACTGGGCGGGCGGCCTCGCCGCCACGGAGCACCTGCTGGAGC
This sequence comes from Streptomyces sp. NPDC060028, assembly GCF_042736725.1. Lineage (NCBI taxonomy): Bacteria > Bacillati > Actinomycetota > Actinomycetes > Kitasatosporales > Streptomycetaceae > Streptomyces > Streptomyces sp. NPDC060028. The sequence goes on from NZ_JBHWVJ010000013.1 coordinate 58,405, forward strand.
TGGGGCACCGCCGGATCGCCACGATCGGCGGGCGCAAGGAGATGCTCTGCAGCCAGGCCCGCATCGACGGGTACCGGGCCGCGCTGGAGCGGGCCGGGATCGAGGTCGACCGCGACCTGATCCGGTTCGGCGACTTCCAGCACGAGGGCGGGTTCCAGCGCGCCCAGGAACTGCTCGCCCTCCCCGAGCCGCCGACCGCCATCTTCGCCGGGAGCGACCAGCAGGCGATGGGCGTCTATGAAGCCGCCCGGCAGGGCGGCTTGAGCATCCCGCAGGACCTCAGCGTGGTCGGCTTCGACGACCTGCCGATGTGCGAATGGCTGTCACCACCGCTGACGACGGTGCGCCAGCCGCTGGAGGAGATGGGTCGGCTCGCCGCCCGCACCCTTTTCCAGCTCCTGGACGGCCAGCCCCTGGTCAGCCCCCGGATGGAGCTCTCCACCGAGCTCAAGGTCCGGCTCTCCACCGCCCTGCCCCGTCTCTAGTGCTGTGACCGGCAAGGTTCACCGTGTCACGGCGCCCGGCACGGCACCTCGCCGTGTTGTCGGGCCGCCCGAGTACGTCCAGTACAAGCGGCGGCCCTCCGCCTTGCGATGCACCGCACGGAACACCGCGACCCGGCAAACCTTCCCGGCCACAGCACTAGGAGAACTCCTTGACCGAGCCCTGGCGTGACCCCCTGCTGCCCGTATCCGTGCGAGTTGCCGATCTGTTGAAACGGATGACGCTGGAAGAGAAGGCGGGTCAGCTCACCGGCTTCTGGGCGCTGCCTTCGGATCCGGGAACACCGGTCGCGCCGATGGAGGACGATTCCGGCGAGTCCGCGCCCGGCCTCGACGACATCGTCGCCCACGGGCTCGGCCAGCTCACCCGGGTGTACGGCACCGCGCCGATCACCGCGGAAGCCGGCATGGCGCGGCTCGCCTCGCTCCAGCAGCAGGTGACCGGATCCGGCCGGTTCGGGATACCGGCGGTCGCTCACGAGGAGTGCCTGACCGGGTTCATGACGTTGGGGGCGACGGTCTTCCCCGCGCCGCTGGCCTGGGGCGCATCCTTCGACCCCGGGCTCGTGCGCCAGATGGCCGCCGCCATCGGCGCGGGGATGCGGCGGGTCGGCGTCCACCAAGGGCTGGCTCCGGTACTCGACGTGGTCCGCGACTACCGGTGGGGCAGGACCGAGGAGTGCATCGGCGAGGATCCCTATCTCGTCGGAGCGATCGGCACCGCCTATGTGCAGGGCTTGGAAGGCGCCGGGATCGTGGCGACGCTCAAGCACTTCGCCGGGTACTCGGCCTCGCGCGGCGGCCGGAACATGGCTCCCGTCGCCTCGGGGCCGCGCGAGTTCGCCGACGTGCTGGTCGAGCCTTTCGTACGGGCACTGCGCGAGGGAGGCGCCCGGTCGGTGATGAACAGTTACACCGACGTGGACGGTGTCCCGGTGGCCGCCGACGAACGGCTGCTGACCGAACTGCTCCGGGGTGAGCTCGGTTTCAGCGGTGTGGTCGTCGCCGACTACTACGCGGTCTCTTTCCTGGAGACCCGGCACGGCGTCACCGGATCGCGCGGCGCGGCCGGCGCGCTGGCGTTGACCGCCGGAATCGACGTCGAGCTGCCCACGGCCCGCTGCTACGGCGAGCCGCTGACCGAACTCGTGCGGTCGGGAAGCGTACCCGAGGAGCTCATCGACCGGGCCGCGGAACGGGTCCTGGTGCAGAAGGCCGAGCTCGGCCTGCTCGACCCCGACTGGGAACCCGTCACGCCCGAGCCGGTCGACCTCGACCCGCCGGAGAACCGGGCACTGGCCAGGCTCCTGGCCGAACGGTCCACCGTGCTGCTCGCCAACGACGGCACCCTGCCGCTGCAACCGTGCCGGGTCGCGATCAGCGGGCCGTACGCCGACGACCCTCGCTCCTTCCTCGGCTGCTATTCCTTCCCCAACCACGTCGCGCTGCCCGGCGACCTCGGGCTGGAGATCCCGACGCTCGGCGAGGCGCTCACCGCTGCCGGGTTCACGGTCACCGCGGACGATCCGGACGTGAACGTGCTGGTGCTCGGGGACCGGGCGGGCATGTTCGGCCGGGGCACCTCCGGAGAGGGCTGCGACGCCGACACCCTCGACCTGCCCGGCGACCAGGCCGCACTCGCCTCCGCCGTTCTGGACTCCGAGGTGCCGACCGTCCTGGTCCTCGTCTCCGGACGGCCCTACGCGCTCGGCACGCTGGCCGAGCGCGCAGCGGCCGTGGTGCAGGTCTTCTTCCCCGGCGAGGAGGGCGGGACGGCGCTGGCCCGGATCATCAGCGGGGCCGCGGAACCGTCCGGGCGGCTGCCCGTCTCCATCCCCCGCCGGGTCGGCGGCCAGCCCGGCACCTACCTGCACGCCAGGCTCGGCGGGCACACCGACTGGAGCTCGGCGGACCCGACCCCGCTGTTCCCCTTCGGACACGGGCTGAGCTGGACCAGTTTCACCTGCTCGGAGCTCTCGGTGGATCCCGTCGCCGCGACGGACGGGGCCGTCGCCGTTTCGGTCACCGCACGCAACGTCGGCGAGGTGACCGGGACCGAGGTGGTCCAGCTGTACCTCTCCGACCCCGTGGCGTCCGTCGTCCGGCCGCAGCGGTGGCTCGCCGGATTCGCCAGGGTCGAGCTGCAGCCGGGCGCGGCCGCCCGGATCACCTTCTCCGTCCATGCCGACCGGACCTCCTTCACCGGGCTCGACCTGCGCAGAAGAGTGGAGCCCGGGGAGATCGGCGTGGCCGTCGGACGGTCCAGCGGCGATCTTCCGCTCCAGGGCTCCTTCACTTTGGAGGGCCCCGTACGCCACCCGGCGGCCGACCGGGTGCTGTCCGTGCCGGTCGAGATCGTCCCGGTTCCATGACCGGGGTCTTCGGTGATCCCGTGCTGCCCGGGTTCCGGCCCGACCCGTCCGTCTGCCGAGTGGGAGCGGACTACTACCTGGTGACGTCCAGCTTCGAATGGTTCCCAGGCCTTCCCGTGTTCCACAGCCGCGATCTCGTGAACTGGCGGCGCATCGGCTCCGCGCTCGACCGGGCGTCTCAGCTCGACCTCAACGGGTGCGAGCCCTCACGGGGCCTGTTCGCACCGACGATCCGGCACCATGACGGGGTCTTCCATCTCGTCTGCACGCTGATGGACGGCCCCGGCCATTTCGTCGTCACGGCGACCGACCCGGCGGGGCCGTGGTCGCAGCCGCACTGGCTGGACGGCGAGGGCTTCGACCCGTCGCTGTTCTTCGACGACGGACCGGACGACAGCGACGGCCGGGCCTGGTTCACCGCCGCCCGCGTACTGGACGAGGCCGCCGGCCGCACCGAGATCTGGATGCGCGAATACCTTCCCCGCGAACGACGGCTTACGGGACCCGAGCACGTCCTGTGGTCGGGAAGCCACCCGGGCGCCCGATGGGCGGAAGCCCCGCACCTCTACAAGATCGACGGCACCTATCTTCTGCTCACCGCCGAGGGCGGCACCGACGTGGACCACAGCGTGGTGGCCGCCCGCGCCGACCGCGTGACCGGCCCCTACGAGAGCGCCCCCGGCAACCCGGTGCTACCAGCCGCCAAGGGACCGGTCACCTGCACCGGGCACGCCGACCTCGTCCAAACCCCGTACGGCGACTGGCGGGCCGTCCTCCTGGGCGTCCGCCCGGGCTCCGCCCTCGGCCGCGAGACCTTCCTCAGCCGGATCACCTGGGACGACGGCTGGCCGGTCTTCTCCCCCGTCGTCCACACCGACCTTCGCCGCCCCCTCCACGACGGCTTCGACACCCTCTCCGCCGACTGGAGCACCCTGCGCACCCCGCCCGCGCGGTTCTGGACCACCGGCGACGGGCTCCGCCTCCAGCTCCGCCCCGAACGCCTCGGCGAACGCACCACCCCGTCCCTCCTGGCCCGCCCCCAGGAACAACCCGACTGTGACGTCTCCACCGAACTGCACTTCACCCCCGCCGCACCGGACGAACAGGCGGGCCTCGCCGTAGTCCTCGACGACGACACCCATCTCCTCTTCCTTCGCACCGCGGAAGGACTCAGCCTCCGCCGCGGGCCCGAGGTCCTGGCCGGCGTTCCCGTCCCCCCGGGCCCCGTTCGCCTCGGAGTCCGCATCCGCGGCTTCAGCCACACCTTCGCCTACGCGGCACCCGGCGGTGCCTGGCAGGACCTGACCACCGTCGAAGCCACCTTCCTCACCCCGCTGTTCACCAGCATCCAGCTCGGCCTCTACGCCACCTCCAACGGCCGCCCCTCCACCACCCAAGCCCACTACACGTGGTTCGACGTCACGTACCCGGGCCGACAGGAACCGCCGGGACACCAGCGTCGATGATGCCCGCGGTCCGTCCCGGATCCCGGTCGGCGTCCCGGCGGACCAGTCCGCCATCTGCCGGTGGCAGCAGCCTCGCGGAGCCGATACGGAGAACCACCTCCTCAGCGTCTGACCCGCGCCCCGCCCTGACCCGGAACCGCCCTGCCCCGAACTTTGGGGCCCCGGTACGGGGCCGTGCGTGACCCTGCCGGAAGCGCCCACCGATCAGGCCGACGCGGGCAGACCGGGGGCGGACTCGCGCACGGTCAGGCGGGTCGGGAGGATCAGCGGCTGGGGCGGTTTCCTTCGATGGCACTGACCAGCATCCTGGCCCTCTCCTGCCCCAGCGCCCGCACCGGCTGATGGACCGTGGTCAGCGGCGGGCTGGTGTGCCGGGCGCTCGCCAGGTCATTGAAGCCGATCACCGCGATGTCCCCGGGCACCCGGAGCCCCCGTTCCCGCAAGGTGCGCAGAGCGCCGATGGCCATCGCGTCGGAGGCCGCGAACACCGCATCGGGATCAGCAGCGGCGACCCGCAAACCTGGTGCAACGCTCCCGGTCGCGGCATCGGCGACCGGCCGACCGCGAACACCGGCGTCCCGCTCGTCGACGCCTACGTGTGGATCAAGACCGTCGGACAGTCCGACGGCCAGTGCAACCGCAGCATCCCGGGCGGCACCATCGACCCGGAGTACGGGATCGTCGATCCCGCGGCCGGCGTGTGGTGGCCGGAGCAGGCCAAGTCCCTCGTCAAGAACGCCAACCCCGCACTGGAGTTCCACACGGTCCTACGCTGACCGGCCCCCGTGATCGACGTGGCCGGCGCCCGCCCTGGCCTCCGTCCTGCGCACCGCGGCCCATTGCACGCGCAGTCCCGGCTCCCGGAAGTTTATGGCGGGATTGGTTGCCCGAAAGTGAATGCGATGGATGTCCAGGGGACAACACGAGTCTCGAAATACTTTCGGTGAGGATCGCGCAATGGAAAGCGGCAACGGGGCTGCATCGAGGGAGGGTTCTCGAAATTCTTTCGAAACTCTTGACATGTTTCGGCGGGGTTTCCAGACTGAGGCCCGAGGCGGTGCCGCCCGTCTGTGTCCGGGTGCCGGGTGCCGGCCTTGGATCTTTACGCCCTTGTGGTGAGCGTCCTTTGTCAATGGACGCGGGCGTCGTTCACGCGGATTCACTCTGCCGCGCTCCAATCCTTCCGTGATTCCTGTCCTGGAGGCTCTTTCATGGGCTCAAATGCCATTCCCCCACCCACCGTCCGCCGGAAGATCGGCCGTCTTCGTACGGCCCTGGTCGTCGGCGTCCTCGGTTCGGCCGCCGTGCTGGTGGCTCCGCTGACCTCACATGCCGCCGAGAGCACGCTCGGTGGCGCGGCGGCGCAGAGCGGCCGTTACTTCGGCACCGCCATCGCCTCGGGCAGGCTCAACGACTCGGCGTACACGACGATCGCCGGCCGCGAGTTCAACTCGGTGACGCCCGAGAACGAGATGAAGATCGACGCCACCGAACCCCAGCAGGGCCAGTTCAACTTCACCGCCGGTGACCGCGTCTACAACTGGGCGGTGCAGAACGGCAAGCAGGTACGCGGCCACACCCTGGCCTGGCACTCCCAGCAGCCCGGCTGGATGCAGAGCCTCAGCGGCGGCACGCTGCGCCAGGCGATGACCAACCACATCAACGGCGTGATGGCCCACTACAAGGGCAAGATCGTCCAGTGGGACGTCGTGAACGAGGCCTTTGCCGACGGCAGCTCGGGGGCCCGGCGCGACTCCAACCTGCAGCGCACCGGCAACGACTGGATCGAGGTCGCCTTCCGCACCGCGCGCGCCGCCGACCCGGCCGCCAAGCTCTGCTACAACGACTACAACGTCGAGAACTGGACCTGGGCCAAGACCCAGGCCGTGTACGCCATGGTCCGAGACTTCAAGCAGCGCGGCGTGCCGATCGACTGCGTCGGCTTCCAGTCCCACTTCAACAACGACAGCCCCTACAACAGCAACTTCCGCACGACCCTGCAGAGCTTCGCCGCCCTAGGCGTCGACGTGGCCGTCACCGAACTCGACATCCAGGGCGCCTCGGCCACGACCTACGCCAACGTGACCAACGACTGCCTGGCCGTCCCGCGCTGCCTCGGCATCACCGTCTGGGGTGTGCGCGACACCGACTCCTGGCGATCGGAGCAATCGCCGCTGCTGTTCGACGGCAACGGCAGCAAGAAGCCCGCCTACACCTCCGTGCTCAACGCACTCAACGCCACCTCCCCTACCCCTTCGCCCGGTTCTGGACAGATCAAGGGCGTCGGGTCAGGCCGCTGCCTGGACGTGCCCGGTGCCAGCACCACCGACGGCACCCAGCTCAACCTGTGGGACTGCAACAACCGCACCAACCAGCAGTGGTCGTACACCGCCGGAGGCGAGCTCAGGGTCTACGGCAACAAGTGCCTGGACGCCGCCGGCACCGGCAACGGCGCCAAAGTCCAGATCTACAGCTGCTGGGGTGGCGACAACCAGAAATGGCGCCTCAACTCCGACGGATCCATCGTCGGCGTCCAGTCCGGCCTCTGCCTTGACGCCGCCGCCAACGGCACCGCCAACGGCACCCTGATCCAGCTCTACTCCTGCTCGAACGGCAGCAACCAACGCTGGACCCGCACCTGACCTGCCCCAGCGAAAGGGTGAACCGATGAAGACCCACGGTGCGGCTTCCCCCGCCCCTCCACAAAGCCATCGCTGGTGGTCCCGGTTCGCCGCCGTGGTGGCGGCGACCCTCGCGATCGGCATGCTCGTCGCCGTGAAGCCGACGCCCGCCGAGGCGGCGACCGTGGACACCAATGCCTGGTACGTCCTGGTCAATCGCAACAGCGGCAAGGCGCTGGACGTCTATGGCGTGTCCACCGCCGACGGCGCGCGGGTCACCCAGTGGACGCGCAGCGACGGAGCCAACCAGCAGTGGCAGTTCGTGGATTCCGGCGGCGGCTTCTACCGGCTCAAGGCCCGGCATTCGGGCAAGGTTCTCGACGTGGCCGGCGCCTCGACCGCCGACGGTGCCGCGATCGCGCAGTGGGCCGACGGCAACGGGGCCAACCAGCAGTTCCGCCTGGCCGACTCCGACGCAGGCCACGTCCGGTTGATCAACCGCAACAGCGGCAAGGCCGTGGAGGTACAGGGCGGCTCCACCGGCGACGGCGGCAACGTCGTCCAGTACACCGACTGGGGCGGCGGCAACCAGCAATGGCAGATGATCAAGCTGTCGTCCGGCGGCAGCGGATGCGGCAGCGCCCCGACCCTGGCGAGCGGTACGCACACGATCCAGAGCAGCGGTAAGAGCCGCAGCTTCATCCTCAGGGTTCCCGCCAACTACACCAACAGCCGGCCCTACCGGCTGATCTTCGCGTTCCACTGGCGGGGCGGAACCGCCGGCGAAGTCGCCTCGGGCGGAACGAGCGGGAACGCCTGGTCCTACTACGGCCAACAGGAACAATCGGACAACACCGCGATCCTCGTCGCCCCCCAGGGCCTCGGCAACGGCTGGGCCAATTCCGGCGGTGAGGACATCACCTTCGTCGATGGCATGATCCGGCGGATCGAGGGCGGTCTCTGCGTCAACACGGCGCAGCGTTTCGCCACGGGTTTCAGCTGGGGCGGCGGTATGAGCTACGCGCTCGCATGCACCCGGGCGAACGTCTTCAGGGCTGTCGCGGTCATCTCCGGCGGCGAGATCAGCGGGTGCAACGGCGGCGCCCTGCCCATCGCCTATTTCGCAATCCACGGCGTCAGCGACTCCGTCCTCGACATTGCGCAAGGACGCTCCCTACGCGACAGATTCGTCAGCAACAACGGCTGCACTCCCCAGAGCCCGCGCGAGCCTACGCCGGGCAGCCGGACGCACATCACCACCACCTACTCGGGCTGCCGTGCCGGGTACCCGGTCCAATGGGCCGCGTTCGACGGGGGCCACATGCCCGGTCCGGTCGACGGCTCCCCCGACGAGAGCGGCGTCGCGACCTGGACCAAGGGAGAGATCTGGAGGTTCTTCGCACAGTTCCAGTGACACACCCGCACCATGGAGTGGAGCCAGGGTGACCTGGCTCCACTCCAACAGACGGTCGGCGGGAACCAGGCGGGAGCGGCTGAACCCGCAGCCCGCCGAATGGAGCGGGACCCGCCGACGAGGCCGACGCGGACGCGCCGGTGCGGATCGGCATCCCGGTCCTCGGGATCCACGACCAGCCGGTCGGGGCCGAGTTCGCCTTCGCGGCGGTACGGCCCTGGAGCGCGGAGGATCCGCAGCTCTACGAGGCGTACCTGGCCACCGGCAGCGAGCGGGTCCGGATCCGGTTCGGGTTCCGTAGCGTGGCCGTCGACGAGGCCGGGGTGCTCCGGGTCAACGGCCGCCGGGTGGTGCTGCGCGGGGTGAACCGGCACGAGTTCGACCCCGATCACGGCCGTGCGCTCTCGCTCGAAACCATGCGCCGCGACGTGGAGTTGATGAAGCAGCACAACGTCAACGCGGTGCGCACCGCGCACTACCCGCCGCACCCCGCGTTTCTCGACCTGTGCGACGAGCTCGGCCTGCGGGTCATGGTCGAGTGCGACCTCGAGACCCACGGCTTCGAGTACGCCGACCCAGAGCGCTGGCAGCGCAACCCCTCCGACGACCCCCGCTGGCACGACGCCTACCTGGACCGCATCGAGCGGACCGTGGAACGGGACAAGAACCACCCGAGCGTCATCCTGTGGTCGCTCGGCAACGAGGCGGGGGACGGCCGCAACCTTCGGGCCATGTCCGAGTGGGTTCGGCGGCGCGACCCGTCCCGCCCGATTCACTACGAGGGCGACCGGCTCGGCGAGTACACCGACGTCCACGGCGAGATGTACCGCCCGCCCGCCGCCGTCGCCCGGATCGGCCGGGGACAACTGCTGCCGGGCGAGGTCTCCTACCCCGCCCGCGCCGGCTCCGGCGACCCCGCGGACGATCCGCGCAACCGCAAGCCCTTCCTGCTCACCGAGTTCGCCCACCAGGGACTGCGCACCCGTGACGCCCAGGGGCGCGAGTTCTTCTGCTACGGCGGCGACTTCGGCGAGGACCTGCACGACGGCAACTTCATCTGCGACGGCCTGGTCCTCCCCGACCGCACCCCCTCCCCCGGTCTCCTGGAGTACGCGAAGGTGATCGCCCCCGTCCGAATCGGCCCCGGCCCGGAGGCGGACACCCTCGCGGTGGAGAACCGCTACGAGGTGCTGGACCTGTCCCATCTGCGGTTCACCTGGTCGCTGGCCCGCGAAGGGGTCCGGGCCCGGTGATCCACCTCCACACCGACCACGCCGTCCAGGGCCTCGGCAGCGCCGCTGTCGGACCCGGTGTCCTGCCTCAGTACCGGCTCGAACTCGCGTCGGCGGACTTCGCGTTCATCCTGACTCCCCTACAGCGGAGCTGAGAGCACCGAGCGGTCCGCCGCACCAGAGTTCCTGGTGCGGCGGGCCACTCGTTCAGGAGCAGAGTGCCCCGTTGAGCGTGTAGCGCGCCGGGAGCGCGTTGGTACCCGAATACGTCGCCTGGAAGCCGAAGCTCACGCTGCCGCCGGGCGCCAGCGTGCCGTTCCACCCGGCGTCCCGGGCGGTGACCGTGCTGCCCGACTGGCTCACCGTGGCGTTCCAGGCGTTGCTGATCCGCTGATCACCCGTGAAGCTCCAGCCGAGGGTCCACCCGGAGATCGCCGAGGTTCCGGTGTTCCTCACGGTCACCGTCGCCGTGAAGCCGTTGCCCCAGGCGTTGTCGATCCGGTACGCCACCGTGCAGGGGGCCGCCGACGCGTCGTCGTCCGCCTCCGTCGCCGTGAACGTCGCCGGCCGCACGCCAGGACCACCGACCGTGAAAGTCGCGCTGCCCGACAACACGTCGGCATCCTGCGCGGCCGATACCGAAACCTGCTGCGCCGTCGCCCAGTTGGCCGGCGTGAACACCAGGGTCGCGGCTGCGGACAGGTCCTGGTCACCGGAGCTCCGGGCCACCGTCAGTGTGACGTTCTGCGCGGGCGCGGCCGACAGGCGCACGCCCGTCGGCGCCGAACCGCCCTCCGGGACCGTCACGGCCGCCGGTGTCACCTGGACCTCGGGCATCCCCGGGGTGCCGCGCCGCTCAGCCGCGAATGCCGCCAGCCAGGCCAGTGAGGCGTTCCAGTTGATGGCCACCTCGTTGGTGGAGTACGAGCCGATGTCGTCCACGTAGCACGCCGCCGGTGCGCAGCCCGCGAGCTTCTCCTTGGCCACCGGGTCCTCCAGCCCCGCGTTCGGGCCGCCCGCGAAGGAACCCGCCGGCGGGTGCGGCAGCGAGGAGTCGTTCTGGTGCGACCAGAACCGGTGGTGCTGGTTCTCGGAGGAGCGCTCGCCGTAGCCGGTGACGTAGGAGAGGTCGAGCGCGTTGCGGCCGAGCAGGTAGTCCAGGGACTCCAGCGCCCCGGCGCGGTACCGCTGTTGACCGGTGAGCTCGTACGCCACGGCCAGCACCATCGCGTTGTTGGTGACGGAGCTGTTGGAGCCCCACACGTACCCGGTGGCGGGGAGCGACACCGGGTAGCCCTGGCCGGCCATGGTGGACAGGTGGCCATCGGCGGCCGCGGTCAGCAGGCCACGCAGCCGGGCCGTGTCGTCAGCGGGCAGGGCCACGCCGGGGACGGTGGCGAGGGTGATCCGGCCGAGCGTCGCGGTGCCGCCCCACCAGAACCCGTCGACGGGCTTGGTGTGGTGCGGAGAGGAGGTGACGGCGTCCCGGTACTGTGACTCTCCGGTGGTGGCCAGGAGTTCCGCCGCCGCCCAGTAGAACTCGTCGGAGACGTCGGCGTCCTCGTACGCACCGCCGCCGGTGTTGTCGGTCGCCAGGGCGAGCACGTTCGGGTTGGCCTTGGCAGCCGTCCAGGCGCGGCGGGCCGCGTCCAGGCAGCGCGCGGCGAACGCGGCGTCGTACGGCGCGTACACCCGGGCGCACTGCGCGGCCGAGGCCGCCAGGTTCAGCGTCGAGGCGGTCGACGGCTTGTGCAACTCACGCTGCTCGGCGTCGGCTTCGGGCCGAGTCGGCAGGGCGGTCCACTTGGCGTCGTGCAACTTGTGGAAGGCCATCCCGGCCATCGGCTTCCCGGCCGGGACCTGCATCCGCAGCAGGAACTCCAGCTCCCAGCGGGCCTCGTCCAGCACGTCCGGCGTCCCGTTGCCGCGCTCCGGCACCCGCAGCGTCGCATCGCCGAGCGCCGCGTCGCCGCCCGAACGGCGGGCCCGCTCGAAGGAGTTGACCATTTCCCAGACGGAGATGCCGCCGTTGACCACGTACTTGCCGTGGTCGCCCGCGTCGTACCAGCCGCCACGCACGTCCAGTTGGTAGTCGCACACCCCGGCCTGGCAGGGCACACCGGTGTCGCCCTTGTTCGGGGCGACGCCCAGGTGCCCGGCGGGACGGGCGTAGGCACTGCCTCCCGCCAGGGCTGCGTCGATCGCAATACCGCTGCGCTGCTGGTAGAAGAACGACATGCTGTCGGCGCGCAGTCCGTCGTACAGCGATGCGGAGATGTCGAAGGGGTGGCTGGTCTGGCCGCCGACGCCCAGGGTGTAGCCGGTGCCGGTGCCGGTGTACGCGCCGAAGTCCACCAGGTGCGTGGACTGGCCGGACGCCTGGTCGGCGCCGCGCACCGTGGTGGTGCCCGAGGCGGCCACCGTGCCGGAGGCGTCGCGCAGTTGCCAGGCGAGCGGAGCGGTCGCGGAGCTGGCCACGGTGGCCCGCTTGGGGCCGTCGGGCAGGTAGCCGAGCTGGTTGACGCGGACGGGCGTGTCGGCAGCGGCGGCCACTGTGGCGGCAGCCGCGACCGGAACGGTCAGGGCGGCCGTGGACAGGCCGCCGACGGCCAGCGCGAAGCCGGCGAGCACGGCGGCCGCGCGACGTGGCACGCCGCGGGCGGAGGTGACAGGAGGCACGGGTGGAGCCTTCCTTGGTGGGTGGGGGACAAAAAGTGGGAGCGCTCCCAATCAAGCCAGCAGCCGGACTGCCCCGTCAAGACGCTTGGTTGCACGGGTAGTTGACCTGCCTTTTTGGCGCGACATCGACGTGCGTCCGGGACGGTGTCGGCCGTCGCGGTGCGGACGCGGGACGGTCGCGCCGGCCGCTGCGGTGCGTCGGCGCCGGCCAGGCGGCCGGCTCCCGGGCAAGGTCGCACCCCGGCACGGTGCCGACGCAGGCGATCCGGCCCCCGCCGCTGCGGCGGATGGTGAGGGCGGCCCGGCATCGGAACACCGAGGCGCAGCAGCCGCCGGCCGCGTCGCCGAGGCGGTGCGCGGCCTCAGGCGCCCGGGGCGTGCGGGGTGTTGCCGTAATACGCGTCCGGGCCGTGCTTACGGGTGAAGTGCCGCTCCAGCAGATGCCTCGGTGGTTCGGAGGTGTCCCCGAGGCGGGACCCCAGCGCCAGCGTGTGCAACGCCATCTCCGCCACGGCCTCGCAGACGACGGCGTTCTCCAGCGCAGCCTTCGCGGTGGCGCCCCAGGTGAAGGGGCCGTGTCGTGAGACGAGCGCTCCGGGGACCTCGTCGGCCCGACGGGGGTCGCCGTCGAGCCGGGCGACGATCACCTGTCCGGTGTTGTACTCGTAGTCCTGCGCGCACTGCTCGGCGGTGAGATCCGCCGTCACGGGGACGGGCCCGTTGAAGGTGTCGGCGTGTGTCGTGCCGAGCACGGGGATCGGGCGGCGCGCCTGGGCGAAGGCGACGGCGTGCGCCGAGTGCGTGTGGGTGACGCCGCCGATGGAGGGGAAGGCCCGGTAGAGGCACCGATGGGTTTCGGTGTCGGTGGACGGCCTCAGGTGCCCGTCGACGATCCGCCCGTCCTCCAGTGCCACCGCAACCAGGTCCTCCTCGGTGAGGTCGGCGTAGGAGACCCCGGATGGCTTGATGACGAAGACGCCGGCGTCTCGGTCCACTCCGCTGACGTTTCCCCAGGTGAGGGTGGCCAGACCGGCCTCGGGGATGCGCAGGTTGGCCGCGAGGACCTCGCGACGGAGGTCCTTGAGGATGGTCTTGCTCACTACGCTCTCACCGTCTCTCCGACATCCGCGGCAGTTTCTCGGGACCGGTGTCCGGCAGGCCCCGCAGTCGCGCATGAGTGGGCTGGACCGATCGGGGGCACGCGCTAGGCATGGCGGCTGCGCGACCGCAGCTGTCCCGGTCGAATTGTGAACGCTAACACGCTGAAATCTCAAGAGGCACGAGAAGATTGCTGCCCACAACATGCGGTCATCGCTGCATAATGTGAACGCCAACATCAATACCCCGTCGACAATCTCCCGATCGGCCCGAGACGTGTGCGGGCCTCGGCTGGTTCGGCACCTTGAGGGAAGGCCGCTCGATGAGGAAAGGAAGAGAGTTGACCCAGCTCCCAGACGTCTCGCGAGCGCCCACGATGACGGATGTCGCGCGCGTCGCCGGCGTGTCCCATCAGACCGTTTCACGGGTGCTCAGTGACCACCCGAACGTCAGCGCCAAGACCCGGGCCGCCGTGACACAGGTCATCGAGCAGCTGGGCTACCGCCGTAACTCGGCAGCCCGGGCCCTGGTCACCCGCCGGACCCACACGCTGGGCGTCATCGCGGTGAACACCACTCTGCACGGGCCCGCCAGCACCGTGGCGGGCGTTCAAGAGGCGGCTCGGGACCGCGGCTATCTGACGTCCGCCGTCACGCTTCGGACCGCCACGCAGACAGCTCTCGCCGAAGCCATGCAGCACCTCGCCGGGTGGGGCGTGGAGGGGATCGTCGCCGTCACTCCCCAACGCGATGCGGTGAGGGCCCTGGCGGCATTGGAAGCACCGTGCCCGGTCGTCACCGTGGAAGGCGGCCACACCCTGGACCTGCCAGGGGTGTCGCTGGACCAGAACCTCGGCGCTCGCATGATCACGGAACATCTTCTCGCGTCGGGCCACGCCACCGTATGGCATGTCGCGGGCCCTCCCGACTGGCTCGAGAGCGAGGCCCGCACGCAGGGGTGGGAGGACGCGCTACGAGAGGCCGGCGCCGAGGTGCCACCCCTGCTGCGCGGCGACTGGAGTCCGCTGTCGGGATACCAGGCCGGCCAGCAGCTCGCGGGCCGGGTCCGGGCTTCACGAGGGCGGGGAGCGGACCTCACCGCTGTGTTCGTCGCCAACGACCAGATGGCCCTCGGTGTGCTACGGGCCTTGCGGGAAGCGGGCCTGAGCACGCCAGAGGACGTGGCGGTCGCCGGCTTCGACGACATCCCCGAGGCGGAGTTCTTCCCGCCCCCGCTGACGACAATCCGTCAGGACTTCGCCTCGCTCGGCCGCGACAGCATCGGGCTGCTCCTGGACCACATCGAAGGCCGGACTGACGACTCGACGCACCTGGTGGTGGCGCCCGAGCTCATCGTGCGCGCCAGTACGGCCCGCAGGAGCTCTCCCCCCGGTAAATGACCCCCACCGCGCCCAGGGCCCTCCCCGTGACGAGCGGGGCCCCGGGCACCAACAGCACTTCGTACGGGGAAGGTGCCGGAGGCGTTCGCCGAGGGCGCGCCCCCGCAGTACGGCGACCCGGGCAAACGTGCGGGCGAAGCGGTCGGCGGAGGAGATCTTCGCGGCTCAGGATGGGCAGGCGACGACCGTACCGACCGCGGAGGCGGCCGGCGCCGCCCCTCTCAGGCAGTGACCGTGGTGAAACTGTGGATCGTGGTGGACCGGTACAGCTCACCCGGGCGCAGGAGGACCGTCGGGTAGTCGGGACGGTTCGGGGAGTCGGGGAAGTGCTGGGTTTCCAGCGCGACCCCCGCGTAGGCATGGTAGGGCCTGCCTCCCTTGCCCGTGATGTCACCGGTCAGGCCTTGGGCGGTGTAGACCTGGATGCCCGGTTCCGTTGTGAGCACGTCCATGCGGCGGCCGGATGCAGGGGCGTACAACACGGCGGCCTTCCGAGGACGGGCTCGCCGGGCGCCGTCGAGGACCCAGTTGTGGTCGAAGCCGCCACCGGCGAGAGCCAGTTGCGCATCCGTATGGGTCAGGACGTCGGAGAGCCGCCGGTGCCGGCGAAGGTCGAACGGGGTGCCGCTGACCGGGCGGTGAGGGCCGTCGGGGATCAACTCGGCGTCGACGGGGGTGTAGAGGGGGGCCGCTACCTGGAGGTGGTGGGCCAGGACGTTGCCGCGGCCCTCTCCTTCGAGGTTCCAGTAGGCGTGGTTGGTGAGGTTGACGATCGTCGGCGCGTCGGCGACCGCCTGGTACGACAGGGTCAAGTTGTCATCCCGGTCCAGCGTGTAGGTGACGCGGACGTTCAGGGCACCGGGGAATCCCTGGTCGCCGTCGGGGCTGTGCAGGAACAGGCGGACACCGGTGTGGTGCGCGGAGTGGAAGGGTTCGCACCGCCACACGCGCTGGTCGAACCCGTCGGGACCGCCGTGCAGCGTGTGCCCGTTCTCCTGGGTGGCGAGCCGGTGGGTGACGCCGTCGACGACGAGCCGGCCGCGCGCGATGCGGTTGGCGTAACGGCCCACCGTCGCACCGAAGTAGCGTGCCGAACCCTCGGAGGTGGCGGGGTCCTGGGCGGCGAGCACCACATCGGCAGTGTGGCCCCAGCGGTCCGGCAGGATCAGGGAGTGGAGGCGGGCTCCGCGCGTGTGGACCTCCGCGCGGGCCCGGCCGGGGAAGCCGAACCGCCACCTCTCCCCCGTTCCTTCATCGGCCATGCGCAGGGGACGGCCCGCCGCGGACAGGCGGGGGCCGGGAGTCTGCCTGGGATCAGCGGCCTGGCCGGTAGATTCGTATGCGTGTTCCATGACGGTGTTCCCTGGAAGTCGGTCCATCGGAGAGCATGCCGGGAAGCAAGGTGTGATCGCGGCACTCGAACGCTGTGGCAGGGGCTGACAGGCAGAGCAGCCGGGAATCAGTCGGCGGCTGGGCGGCGGCCGCTCATCAGACGTTGCAGCACGATGAACACGAGCAGCAGGGCGCCGATGACGATCCGGGTCCACCAGGAGCTGAGCGTGCCCTGGAAGTTGACGACCGTCTGGATCATGCCGAGGACGAGCACGCCGAGGGCGGTGCCCAGGACGAAGCCGGAACCTCCGGTCAGCAGCGTGCCGCCGATCACGGTGGCGGCGATCGCGTCGAGTTCCATGCCCATGGCGTGGAGGGCGTAGCCGGAGAGCATGTAGAAGGTCAGCAGTAGGCCGCCGAGTGTGGAGCACAGGCCGCTGACGGCGTACACGGCGATCTTGGTGGAGCCCGCCGGAAGACCCATCAGGCGTGCGGAGGACTCACTGCCGCCCAGCGCGTACACGTTGCGGCCGAAGCGCGTGTGGTGCAGTACGACGAAGGCGACCACCAGCACGGCCAAGGCGATGACCACCGGGATCGAGACGAACAGTCCCCCCGGGCCGTACAGCCGGGTCTGCGCGATTCCCGCCGTGGTGGGGTCGCTGATCGTGATGGATTCGGTGCTGATCGTGTAGCAGAGCCCGCGGGCGAGGAACATGCCGGCCAGGGTGACGATGAACGGCTGGATCTCGAAGGTGTGGATGATCCAGCCCATGAGCGCCCCGCTCGCGGCGCCGACCAGCAGGACCAGTGGAATGACGGTGGCCAGGGGCCAGCCGTGCGACTCGACGAGCCAGGCGGTGAGCATGGTCGACAGGGCCACCATGGAGCCGACGGACAGGTCGATGCCGCCGGTGAGGATGACGAAGGTCGCCCCGACGGCGACGACCAGGAGGAATCCGTTGTCGATCAGCAGGTTCAGCACGACTTGCGCGGAGAGGAAGCCCTCGTAGCGCACCGATCCGACGCTGAACATGACGACCAGCAGGACGGCCGTGACGATCAGTGGGATACGGGTGCGGGTGCGCGGGGACACGGCCGCGAAGGGGCGGGTGAGCCCAGCGGCGGCGCTCGCGATGCCGGTACTCATGCGCGTACCTCCTGCTGCTGCGGGGCGGCGCCCGCCGTGGTGTGGGAGCGGGGAGTGGTCGTCCTGCGGCGGCGCAGGACCTTGGCCCGGAAGACCGGGGACTGCACGAGGCAGACGACGATGACGACGAAGGCCTTGAAGACGAGAGTGGTCTCGGGTGGGACGCCGAGGGTGTAAACGGTGGTGGACAGGGTCTGGATGATCAGGGCGCCCAGGACGGTGCCGCCGAGGGAGAAGCGTCCGCCGGTCAGGGCGGTGCCGCCGACGACGACGGCGAGGATCGCGTCGAGTTCGATCCACAGGCCGGCGTTGTTGCCGTCGGCGCTGGAGACGTTGGAACTGATCATCAGCCCGGCGATGGCGGCGCACAGCGCGCTGAAGACGTAGACCAGGGCGAGCAGACCGCCGGCGCGGATGCCGACCAGGCGGCTGGCCGCGGGGTTGCCGCCCACGGACTCGATCAGCATGCCGAGTGCGCTGCGACGGGTGATGAAGGCGGTGAGCGCGACGAGGGCGGCTGCCAGGAGGACGGCGAACGGGAAGGTCAGCCAGTAGCCGCCTCCGATCATCTTGTAGGGGGCGCTGGTCACCGTGATGATCTGGCCGCCGGTGATCAGCTGGGCGACGCCCCGGCCCGCGACCATGAGGATCAAGGTGGCCACGATGGGCTGCACTCCCAGCCCGGACACCAGGAAGCCGTTGGCGAGGCCCAGCACGAGCGCGACGCCGAGTGCGAGGGCGACGGCCGTGAGCATGGTGGCGACGCTGCCGGGATGTGCGGCGGTGGAGATGTGCCCGCAGGCGAGGGCGCCGGCGATGGCGACGGTGGAACCCACCGAGAGGTCGATGCCGCGGGTGGCGATGACGAGGGTCATGCCGAGCGCCACCAGGGTGAGGGGCGCACCGAACTGGAGGATGTCGATGAGGCTGCCGTAGAGGTGGCCGTCGCGTACGCGGACGGAGAAGAAGTCGTGGTGGAACGCGAGGTTGCCGAGGAGCAGGGCCAGCAGGATGAGCGTCGGCCACAGCAGGCGGTGGCCGGCCAGCCGTCTCCCGATTCCGCCGACCGCCTTGGACTTGGCAGGCTGGGGGGTCATGAGTCCGCTCCGGTGGCGATGGTGGTGAGGATGCGTTCGGGCGTGACGCTGTCGTCGTTCGTGAGGGTGGCCACCATGCGGTGGTCGCGGAGCACGGCGATGTGGTGGCTCAGGCGCAGGACCTCTTCGAGTTCCGCCGAGATGAAGAGCACGGCGGTGCCTTCGCCCGCCAGGCGGGCCACGAGTTTCTGGATCTCCGCCTTGGCCCCGATGTCGATGCCCCGGGTGGGTTCGTCGAGGATCAAGAGCCGGGGTTCGGTCAGCAGCCAACGCGCGAGGAGGACCTTTTGCTGGTTGCCTCCGCTGAGGTGGCGTACCTGCGCTTCAGGGTCGGCGGGGCGGATGTCCAGGGCTTCGATCCAGTGCCGTGCCAGTTCGTCCTGTTTCGCACGGGCCAGCGGCCTGGTCCAGCCGCGGGCGGCCTGCAGAGCGAGGATGATGTTCTCGCGGACCGTGAGCTCGCCCACCAGCCCCTCGGACTTGCGGTTCTCGGAGCAGAACGCGATGCCTCGGGCGATGGCGTGGCGGGGGGTGCGCAAGAGTACCTTCTTGCCCTCGATGCTCACTTCTCCGCCGTCCGCGCTGTCCGCGCCGAACAGGAGGCGCGCCACCTCGGTGCGGCCTGAGCCCAGGAGGCCGGCCAGCCCGATGACCTCGCCGGCATGGATGTCGAGGTCGTACGGTTCGATCGAGCCGGTGCGGGTCAGTTGTCGTGCCTGGAGGAACGGCTCGCTGGTCTCCCGTTCGGCCGCTTCCTCGTGGGCACGTTCGGACAGCTGGTCGAGGGTGGCCAGTTCGCCGCCGATCATGCGCTGTACCAGCGTCACCGGAGTGAGTTCACCGATGGGGTACTCGCCTTCCAGCCAGCCGTTGCGCAGGACGGTGACGCGGTCGCAGAGATCGAATACCTGGTCGAGGAAGTGCGTGACGAACAGGATGGCCGCACCGCGGTCCCGCAGGCGCCGCACCAGCGTGAAGAGCTGGGCGACCTCCTCGCGATCCAGGCTGGAGGTGGGTTCGTCCAGGACGAGCACCTTCGCCGAGACGTCCACCGCCCGGACGATGGCGACCAGCTGCTGCACCGCCAGGGAGTGCGAACCGAGCAGACTGGTGACGTCCAGGTCGAGGTCCAGTCCCGTCAGCAGCTCTGCCGCCCGCTGCCGCATCGCGGACCAGTGGATGAGACCGAACCGGCGCGGTTCGCGCCCGATGAGGATGTTCTCGGCGACCGAGATGTTCGGGCAGAGGTTGACCTCCTGGTAGACGGTGCTGATTCCGGCCTGCTGCGCCTGGAGGGGGTCGCCGAACCTGTGGGGCCGGCCGTCGACGAGGACGGTGCCGCCGTCGGCGGGGTGGACACCGGTGAGCACCTTGATCAAGGTGGACTTCCCGGCGCCGTTCTCGCCCATCAGGGCGTGCACCTCACCGGGGAAGAGCCGCAGGGCGACTCCGTCGAGGGCGAGCACGCCCGGGAACTGCATGCGGATGCCCTGGGCTTCCAGGACCGGCCGCGGCTGCGGGCCGCCGACGTCCGTGGGCCGCGGGGTGGACGGGGATGCCATCCGCCCTCCTCTCATGGGTGGGGTGGTGGAGCGGGCTCCGGACGGTGGAGGAGGCACCGGGGCCGGGCCTCCTCCCGCACCGGAACGTGCGGTTTCAGTAGTTCCGGGACGGCAGCGCGGCCGCGGCCTTGTCCTGCGGGAAGACACCCTCCGCGGTCTCGACCCGAGCCGGCACGCTCTCCCCGGCCGCGACCTTCTTGGTCAGCTCCATCAGCTGGTCACCGAGCAGCGGGTTGCACTCCACCACCACGTTGATCTTGCCCTCGGTCATCGCGACGAAGGCGTCCTTGATCCCGTCCACCGAGATCACCTTGATGTCCGTCCCGGGCTTCTTGCCGGACTCCTCGATGGCCTGGATGGCGCCGAGGGCCATGTCGTCGTTGTGGGCGTAGAGGACGTCGATGTCCTTCTGCGACTTCAGGAACGCCTGCATGACCTCCTTGCCCTTGGCGCGGGTGAAGTCGCCCGACTGCGAGGCAACGATCTTGAACTTGCCGTCGGCACGGATGACGTCGGCGAAGCCGGCCTTGCGGTCGTTGGCGGGTGCGGAGCCCGTGGTGCCCTGGAGCTCGACGATGTTGACCGGGCTCTGCTCGTTCGCGTACGCGCCGGTCAGCCACTCGCCCGCGGACTTGCCCTCCTTGACGAAGTCCGAGCCCAGGAAGGTCTTGTAGAGGGAGGTGTCCTTGGTGTCCACGGCGCGGTCGGTGAGGATGACGGGGATGCCTGCGTCCTTGGCCTCCTTCAGCACCGTGTCCCAGCCGGACTCCACGACCGGCGAGAAGGCGATGACGTCGACCTTCTGCTGGATGAAGTTGCGGATCGCCTTGATCTGGTTCTCCTGCTTCTGCTGCGCGTCGGAGAACTTGAGGGTGATCCCGGCCTTCTTCGCCGCCTCCTGGACGGACTTCGTGTTGGCGGTACGCCAACCGCTCTCGGCGCCGACCTGGGCGAAGCCGAGGGTGATCGTGCCCTTGGAGCCTCCCTTGGCTGCCGAGGAGGGGCCCGGGGTGGGGCTCTTGGTCGAGCAGGCGGTCAACGCCGAGGAGGCGAGAAGGGCGGCGGTGAGGACGAGAACTGCTCTGCGGGCCATGTCGAGTGTCCTTTCAGGGTGTACGGAGAAGGCGCCGCACGGCCGGGGCCGGGCTTTGCCCAAGAGGGGTCCCAGGGGTGCCGCGCTGCGCGACGGCCGGGGCGGGCGGCGTCGGGTCGGGCGGCGGGGCGGGGCGGGGTCGGCAGACGAGGGATCCCCTTGGGGCGGGGGCGCTGTCGCATTGTGAGCGCTAACAAGCCGTGTTCTCAACCCCCTTGCGCGCGTTACCTGTCCGTTACCGCGTCGGGTGCGGCAAGGAGGCGGACTCCCCCCTCTTCGCGTCGCCATCGACTCCGGCCCCGCCACCGGAACGGTGCCCCAACCCGCGCCGCGTCGAAGGCAGATCCACTCGGGCCGCCCGAGGTCTACGGAGGTCACTGCGCTGCCGGAGCTCACATACGACTCGCGCGGACCTCTTGCCGATCGACATTGTTAGCGCTCACACTACGAGGGGACCACCCGCCCGGCCGCCAGGATCGCGGCGGGCAACTCCGCCTGCCGGGCCGCCTGCCGCGCCGCCTGCTGCCCCACGGCTCCTTCGAAAGGCACTCTGTTGACGTCACCCCATCACCTTGCGCCCACCCCGTATTCCGAGGAATCGGAGCAGTACACGGTCGGCGTCGACTTCGGCACACTGTCGGGCCGCGCCGTGGTGGTGCGGGTTCGCGACGGTCAGGAGCTGGCCGCGGCGGTCCACGCCTACCAGCACGGAGTCATCGACCGGCAGCTGCCGCACGGCGGTGCGCAGCTGCCTCCGGACTGGGCCCTGCAACACCCCCAGGACTGGCGGGACGTACTGCGCCGCGCCGTCCCGGAGGCCGTGGCGGCGGCCGGGATCGACCCTGCCGCGGTGATCGGCATCGCCACCGACTTCACCGCGTGCACCGTCCTGCCCACGCTGGCCGACGGGACTCCCCTCGCCGAGACGGAGCTCGCCGGACGACCGCACGCGTGGCCCAAGCTCTGGAAGCACCACGCGGCCCAGTCGCATGCCGACCGCATCAACGAACTCGCCCACGCCCGCGGGGAGAAATGGATCGCCCGCTACGGCGGCCGGATCTCCGCCGAGTGGCAGTTCGCGAAGGCACTCCAGGTCTTGGAGGAGGATCCGCTCGTCTACGAAACCTGCGCGCGGTGGATCGAGGCCGCCGACTGGATCGTGTGGCAGCTCACCGGAACCGAGTCCCGCAACGCCTGTACCGCCGGATACAAGGGCATCCACCAGGACGGCGCGTACCCGAGCGAGGAGTACCTGGCCGCGCTGAACCCCCGGTTCGCCGACTTCGCGCGCACCCGCCTCGAATTCCCCCTCTCCGCGCTGGGCTCACGAGTGGGCTCGCTCAGTACCGAGGCAGCAGCTTGGACAGGCCTGCGCCCCGGCATCGCCGTGGCCGCGGGCAACGTCGACGCCCACGTCACCGCAGCGGCGGCCCAGGCCGTCGAGGACGGTCAACTGCTCGCCATCATGGGCACCTCCACCTGCCACGTCGTGAACACCCCCGTCCTCGCCGACGTCCCCGGCATCTGCGGTGTCGTGGGCGGTGGGATCGTCGAGGGAACCTACGGCTACGAGGCCGGCCAGAGCGCGGTCGGTGACATCTTCGCCTGGGTACTGGACCAGGGCGTCCCGTCGGACTACCTCGCCGAGGCCGCCGACCGCGGCGAGGACCTGCACACCCTGCTGACCCGGAAAGCCGCCCGTCAGCCGGTCGGCGGCCACGGACTGGTCGCCCTCGACTGGCTGAACGGCAACCGTTCGGTCCTCGTCGACCACCACCTCTCCGGAGTCATCGTGGGTCTCACCCTCGCGACGCGCCCCGAGGACGTCTACCGCGCGCTGCTCGAAGCCACCGCGTTCGGCACCCGCGTCATCGTGGAGGCCCTGGAGGCGGGCGGCGTACCGGTGCACGAGTTCATCGTCGCCGGCGGACTGCCCAAGAACGAACTGCTGATGCAGATCTACTCCGACGTGCTACGCCGCCCCGTCTCCCTCGCCGCGTCCGACCAGGGCCCCGCCCTCGGGTCGGCCATCCACGCCGCCGTGGCCGCCGGCGCGCACACCGACGTACGAGCGGCCACCGCCGCCATGGGCCGCCGACGGCCCGCCGTCTACACGCCCGACGCCTCCCGGGCCGACGCCTACGACGCCCTCTTCGCCGAGTACCGGCTCCTGCACGACCACTTCGCCTCCGGCGGCCTGCTGCACCGCCTGAGGAACATGCGCGACACGACCCACACCGCGGGCTGACCCCGCCCCGCCGTTCGTTCCCGCTTCCCCACCCGCCCGCCGCCCTCGCCACCGTCGCGGGACGTCACCTTCAGGAGTCCATGTGCCCAGCCGAGCAGCATCCCCCACCCAGGAAATCTGGTTCCTCACCGGCAGCCAAGGCCTGTACGGGGAGGAGACGCTGAAGCAGGTCGCCGACCAGTCGCGGCAGATCGCCACCGCGCTGACCGACACCTCCGGCATTCCCGTGCGCGTGGTGTGGAAGCCGGTACTGACCGACGCCGACGCCATCCGCCGGGTGTGCCTCGACGCGAACGCCGACGACCGGTGCATCGGGCTCATCGCCTGGATGCACACCTTCTCGCCGGCCAAGATGTGGATCGCCGGACTGGACGCGCTGCGCAAGCCGTTGCTGCACCTCCACACCCAGTCGAACGTGGCCCTGCCCTGGGACACCATCGACATGGACTTCATGAACCTCAACCAAGCCGCCCACGGAGACCGCGAGTTCGGGCACATCCAGGCCCGTGTCGGCGTACCCCGCAAGACCGTGGCCGGCCACGTCACCGACCCGGTGACGACCGCACGCGTCGCGATCTGGGCGCGGGCGGCGGCCGCACGATCCGAACTGGCCACCCTCAAGGTCGCCCGCTTCGGCGACAACATGCGCGACGTGGCCGTCACCGAGGGCGACAAGGTCGAGGCCCAGCTGCGCTTCGGCGTCTCCGTCAACACCTACGGCGTCAACGACCTGGTGGAGGTCGTCGACAGCGCGGACGAGACCGAGGTGACGTCCCTCGTCGAGGAGTACGCGGACCTGTACCACCTGGCGCCGGAACTGCGAACGGGAGGCGATCGGCACGACTCGCTGCGTTACGCGGCCCGCATCGAAGCCGGCCTGCGCACCTTCCTCGCAACGGGCGGCTTCGGGGCCTTCACCACCAACTTCGAGGACCTGGGCGGACTGCGCCAGCTGCCCGGCCTCGCGGTCCAGCGGCTCATGGCCCAGGGGCACGGCTTCGGAGGAGAGGGCGACTGGAAGACCGCCGTCCTGCTGCGCGCCCTCAAGGTGGCCGCCACCGGCCTCCCGGGCGGCACCTCCTTCATGGAGGACTACACCTACGACCTGACAGCGGGCAACCAGCTCATCCTCGGCGCGCACATGCTGGAAGTCTGCCCCACCATCGCGGCCGCCAGGCCCAGCTGCGAGATCCACCCCCTCGGCATCGGCGGGCGGGAGGACCCGGTGCGCCTGGTGTTCGACGCGGCCCCCGGCCCGGCCGTGGTGGTCGGGCTCGCCGACCTCGGCGACCGCTTCCGCCTGATCGCCAACGACATCGACGTGGTGGCACCCCCTCACCCGCTGCCCGCCCTGCCCGTCGCCCGCGCGGTCTGGCGGCCCCGCCCCGACCTGCGGACCTCCACCGAATCCTGGCTGACGGCCGGAGGACCGCACCACACCGTCCTCAGCACCGCCCTCACCTGCGACCACCTCGACGACCTGGCGGAAATGCTCCGCCTGGAACTCGCCCTCATCGATGAGACCACCACCCCGAAGCAGTTCCGGCGCGAGCTCCGCTGGAACCAGGCGTACTACCGGCTGGCACGGGGACTGTGAACCACCCCAGGCCGGTCCCGAGCCACGGGCCGCACCCTGCGGGATCCGGGGCCCGCCCGTGGGCATGAAGGAAGCGGGCGGGCCCCGGACGGGGTGGGCGCGTGCACACGGTGGTGCAGGCGCTCCTGCGGCACCGCTCGGGCGTCGGGGTCAGGACGGGTCGCCGTACTGGAGGCCGCGTCCGTTGGTGCCGACATAGACGCGCCCGTAGGTGTCGGGGTCGCCGGTGATGACGCCGACGCCGCCGATGCTGCCCCACTGGTGGGCGTCGTCGTTGACGCGTAGCCAGGTGGCGCCCTTGTCGGTGGAGCGGAAGACTCCGGTGACGTCCTTGACGGTGCCGATCAGGTACAGGGCCTGATAATCGGCGCCCGGCGCGGCCTTGCCGAAGCCGAGCGCGGAGGCGGACTGCACCGTTTTGAGCGTGGTGAAGGTGCGGCCGCCGTCGGTGGAGTGCAGCAGTCCCGTGCCGCCGCCGGAGATCCACAGGTCTCCGGCGATGCCGGGGACGGCCGTGAGCCGGCCGGCGGGCAGGTTGGTGGCACGGGCGGTGAAGGTCGCGCCGCCGTCGGTGCTGGCGTAGAGCGCGCCGTCGGCCAGTGAGTAGAAGGTCTTGGCCGAGGAGCGGTCGGCGACGACCACGGCGCCGGTGCCCAGGCCGCTGACCTTCGACCAGCTCGCCCCCTTGTCGGTCGAGCGGTACGGGGCCTGACCGGCCTCGGTCCAGACGATCGCGGAGCCGTCCGCCCCGAGCGCTACATGGCCGCTGTCGGCGCTGCCCACCGGCTCTGACGTGAAGCCGTTCCAGCTGCTGCCGCCGTCGGTGGAGTAGGCGCCGTCCTTCGTGCCGCCACGGCCGACGCGGACCATCAGCGCAGGGTTGGACTGGGCGAAATCGATGTCGGTGCTGGTGATCATCATCGGGTTGTCCAGCCGCCCGGCGGGCACCTTCGTCAGGGAGTCGTGGCGGAAGCCGCCCAGGTCGCCCATGCCGGTGATGACGGTGGCGCCGCCGGGCGGGGCGATCGCGTCCATCAGCGAGGTCTCCTCCAGCCCTCGGGACCCCACGATCCAGTGGCTGGTGCCGCCGTTGTCGGTGGCGGTGGCGTCCTTGCTGCGCCAGATGCCGCTGCCGGTGCCGTACAGCACGTGCCCGGAGTTGAAGGGGTCGATGGCCAGGGCGGTCATCCAGTGCCCGATGCCGGTACCGACGTAAGGCGCGCCGGAGGCGTCCCGCTCCGATTTCGCGGCCTGTGCCTTCCAGGTCGCGCCGCCGTCGGTGCTCCGGTACAGCTCGTCCTGGGGCCACCAGCGGTGAAGGGTGGTGACCATCACCGTGGACGGCTTCTGCGGGTCGACGGCCAGACCGGAGAACCCGTAGTTGCCCTGGGACGGGGAGACGTTCTTCCATGCCCCGCCGGCCGGCGTGTACTTCCACACCGAACCCGCCGTCGCGTCGCCGATTGAGTTGGCGTAGGTCAGGTACAGCGAGCCGTCACCGGAGACCACGCCGTGCTGCGGCATCTCGCCGGTGGGCTGCCCGGAGACGGCCTGCCAGGTGCTGCCGCCGTCGGTGGAGCGGTACAGGGAGGTGGACTTGTCGGCGACGCCGACGTAGACCGTCCTGCTGCCGGCCGGGCCGTACGTCACGAAGGCGATGCCCGCGCCGCTGCTCGCCCCGTCCTTGACGGGGAACGAGGAGACCTGGCTCCAGGTCACGCCGTGGTCGGTACTGCGCCACAGGCCGTTCTTGCGGGTACCCAGCAGCAGGGTGCCGTTGTCCGAGGGGTTGATCGCCAGCCGCTCGCCCGCCCCGCGGCCGTGTTCGTTGGCGCCCAGCTTGAACGGCAGAGCGGTGCGCTGGAAGGTGCGGCCCCGGTCCGTGGAGCGCAGCATCTCCGCGTTGCCGGCCCAGTCGTTGGTGTAGGTGCCCGCCGCGACATAGAGCCGGTTGGGGTCGACGGGGTCGGTGGCCAGCGAATCGATGCCCAGCAGGTTCCAGTCCTTCTCGCCGGCCCAGTCGGTCAGCGGGATCCACTGCTCGGCCGCGGAGTCCCAGCGGTAGGCGCCGCCCATGTCGGTGCGCGCGTACAGCAGGCCCTTGTCGCGGGGGTTGAACACCAGCCCGGTGACGTAACCGCCGCCCATCACCTGGGCGTTGTTCCACACATACGGTCCGGCCCCGGCCGCCTGGGCCTTGGCCGCTTTCACCAGCTTCCACTGCTGGTTCGTGCTGCCCTTGCCCTGGAACTGGATGACTGCCGCGCCGTCGGCCGTGGAGTCCCCGGAGACGTCCAGGACCCGGCCGCTCCTGCGGGAGGTGAAGGTGACGGCGTCGGAACCGCTCACCTCGTCGATCCGCCACTCCTGGGACGTGGAGGAGCTGTCGGTCTGCTGCTCGGCGGCGGCGGCCTGGGCGGTGGAATCGCCCGCCATGCCCAGCACTTTGCCGCTGTTGCGGTTCACCAGCTCGTAGTAGCCGTCCCCGCTGGGTCTCAGCTTCCATTGCTGATTGGCGGTGTTCTGGTCGGTCCACTGCTGGATGCGGGTGCCGTCGGCGGTGGAGAAGCCGTTGACGTCCAGCACCTTGCCGCTGCGTACGGAAACCAGCCGGTAGTAGGCATCGCCGTCGACCGTCGCGGCCTGTGAGTCCTCCTGCACGAACAGGAGATACGGCACGAGGACGGCGGGCACGCCGACCAGCAGACCGGTCGCGGTCCAGCGACGGCGGTGACGCCCGCGGCGCCCGCCGTTCGTGGGGTTGTTCATGGGGGGTGTTCTCCTTGCATGCCACCAGAGGAAAGTGGATCCGGCGACCGAAACGGCCGGATCCGACTCCTTGTGGTCACAGGCCCCGCAAAGGGTTGCCCTGAGCCGGGAGCTTTTTTCACGCGCGGTACCGGGCCCTCCAAGTCGGCGCGGGCCAGTCCGGTGATCCAAGGCACAGGCTTTGGCCGCATACCCTTGCCGACGCCAAGGTGCGGCGCCGTACTCGGCGGATCGCTCCCCTGAGGGAGGTTGGAATGGGACTCATGGATGCGGACCACGCGGGGCTGGTCGTCGCGGCGCAGGCCGGTGACGATCGAGCGCGCGAGGAGCTGATCGCCGCGTACCTGCCGTTGCTCTACAACATCGTCGGGCGAGCGCTGAGCGGACATGCCGACGTTGACGACGTGGTCCAGGAAACCCTGCTGCGCGTGGTGCGGGACCTGCCTGCCCTGCGTTCCCCGGAGAGCTTCCGGTCCTGGCTGGTGTCGATCACGCTCCGCCAGATCAACACCCACTGGCACCGGCAACGCGCCTTCGCCGACCGGACCACGGTCATCGACGAGGCACTCCAGATACCGGACGCCGACGCCGAACCTGAGGACCTGACGATCCTGCGTCTGCACGTGTCGGACGAGCGCCGTCAGGTTGTCGAAGCCGGCCGGTGGCTCGACCCGGACCATCGGGTGCTGCTGTCGCTGTGGTGGCAGGAATGCGCCGGCTCGCTGAGCCGTGACGACATGGCCGCCGCGACGGGGCTCACTGTCGCCCACGTCGGAGTACGCCTGCAACGCATGCGCGAGCAGCTGGAACTGAGCCGGACGATCGTCGCCGCGCTGGAGGCCGACCCGCGCTGTCCGCAGTTGGACGAGACCGTCGTCGGCTGGGACGGTCTCCGTGCATCGGTGTGGCGCAAGCGGATCGCGCGGCACACCCGCGGCTGCCCGGTCTGCATGGCGACTACGACACAACGGGTTTCGGCCGAACTGCTACTCCTCAGCGTCGTGCCGCTGGCCGTCCCGGCCGGACTCATCGCCGCGCTGGCCGCCAAGGGCCTGCTGTCGGGTAAGGCCGCGAGCGCCGCCGGGCTGGCCATGGCACCCGTCGCCGTCGGCACGGCGACGGGGGGAGGCAGTCTGCACAGCGCGCTGATCGGCAAACTCCACGCGGTGACCGCTCATCCGCTGGTGAGCCTCGCCACCGGCGCCGTGCTCATCGCCGGGACCGCCACCTACGCGACCTGGCCCGAACCGGCGCACCGGGTGCCCGGCGTCATCGCCGCTCCGACGGTCGGCAATCCCACGCCGACACCGTCGCGCACCACCACGTCGGCCGGACCGTCCCCGGTGAGTCCGTCCGCCGCAGGCACTGTTCCGCTGGGCGCACAGTCGCTGGAGTCCGTGGACGAGCCCGCCCTGTACCTCACGTACGCCGACGACTTCGCGACGCTCGGCCGAGTCTCGGCGTCCAGCAGCGTGCAGACACGGCAGCGGGTCACCTTCACGGTCATCGGGGGGTTGGCCGACACACGGTGCGTCACCTTCCGCGCCGCCGACGGCCGCTATCTGCGCCATCGTGACCTGCGGCTACGACTGAGCACCAACGACGGCAGCGAACTGTTCCGTGAAGACGCCACCTTCTGTCCGCACCCCGGGTCGGTCACCGGGTCGGTAACCCTGCACGCGCACAACTATCCCGGATCGGTCCTCCGCCACCGCGACGGTGGCATCTGGCTCGATGGCTCCGACGGCACTCGGGCCTTCGCCGGCCAGGCTTCCTTCATCATGCGCAGGGCCTGGGCCACCGCTCCTTGATCCGCCACGGCAACCGACCGCGGGGCTTGGCATAACGTTTTTTGCCTGCGAGATGCATCACTGAGCAATCGTGCGGACGGCGCGACTTTTTTGTTACGAGACCGCGAGTTCGGAGGCCTCCATAGCGTGGGGTGCCCTTCCCGCCGCTCACCATGCGTGCCGGCTTGGGAGGTTCCCCGACTTCCCCCGTCGACGCATCTCCTGAAGAAGGCCCTCCCATGACGCGACACACGAACACGGCACCCAGGGTGACCCGCGCCCCCCGAGGAGAATCATGAAGGGCCTGCACCGGCTCGGCCGGCGTCGCCGGACATTGACGATAGGGCTGTCGGCCGCGGCGCTGGTGGCCGGAGTCGTGCGCTCCTCCCCAGCTCCGCCGGAGCCGCGAACCTGGGTACGCAGGCGGCCCCCTCGGGCAGGTACTTCGGCACCGCCGTGGCCTCCGGCAGGCTCGGCGACTCGACGTACGCCGCGATCTCGGACCGGGAGTTCAACATGATCACCCCGGAGAACGAGATGAAGTGGGACGCCATCGAACCGTCCCGCGGCAATTTCAACTTCGGCCCCGCCGACCAGATCGTCAACCATGCGGTGGCACACGGCCAGCGCATGCGCGGCCACACCACGGTCTGGCACTCGCAGCTCCCGTCCTGGGTCAGCTCCATCGGCGACGCGAACACGCTGCGCAGCGTGATGAACAACCACATCACCACCGAGATGACCCACTACAAGGGCAAGATCTACGCCTGGGACGTGGTCAACGAGGCGTTCGCCGACGGCTCCACCCAGCACCGCGGCTCGGTGTTCCAGAACGTGCTGGGCAACGGCTTCATCGAGGAAGCGTTCCGCACCGCCCGGGCGGCCGACTCCTCGGCCAAGCTCTGCTACAACGACTACAACATCGAGAACTGGTCGGACGCCAAGACCCAGGGCGTCTACAACATGGTCAAGGACTTCAAGTCCCGCGGCGTACCCATCGACTGCGTCGGGTTCCAGAGCCACTTCAGCGCCGGCGGCCCGCCGTCCAGCTTCCAGACCACCCTGTCCAACTTCGCCGCCCTGGGCGTTGACGTCCAGATCACCGAGCTGGACATCGCCGGCGCCTCTTCCACCCACTACGCCAACGCGGTCAAGGCCTGCCTGGCCGTGGGTCGGTGCACCGGCATCACGGTATGGGGCATCCGCGACAGCGACTCCTGGCGCAGCGGCGACAGCCCCCTGCTGTTCGACAACAACGGCAACCCCAAGGCCGCCCACACCGCCGTGGTGAACGCGCTCAAGGCCGCCCCCGGTGCCACCGGCGGGACCGGTACCGGAGCGATCAAGGGCGTCCCCTCCGGTCGGTGCATCGACATCAACGGCTCCACCACCGCCAACGGCACCCAGGCGCAGCTGTGGGACTGCAACGGCCAGGCCAACCAGCGCTGGACCTACACCTCCGGCAAGCAGCTGATGATCTACGGCAACAAGTGCCTGGACGCCAAGTCAAAGGGCACCAGCAACGGCACCGCTGTGGTCATCGAGGACTGCGACGGCAGCGCCGGCCAGCAGTGGAACGTCAACACCAACGGCACGATCGCCGGCGTCCAGTCCGGGCTGTGCCTCGACGCCGTCGGCGCGGCCACCGCCAACCGCACCAAGATCCAGCTGTACTCCTGCTGGACCGGCACCAACCAGCAGTGGACCGGCCTGTCCGGAACGTCGACCCCGACAACGCCCACGCCGACGCCGGGCAGCACGTGTGCACTTCCGTCCACGTACCGGTGGACGTCGACGGGTGCGCTGGCGCAGCCGGCGAACGGGTGGGGCTCGGTGAAGGACTTCACCAACGTCGTGTACAACGGCAAGCACCTGGTCTACGCGTCGAACACCTCGGGATCTTCGTACGGCTCGATGATGTTCAGCCCCTTCGCGAACTGGCCGGACATGGCGTCGGCCGGCCAGACCGGGATGAGCCAGACCGCGGTGGCGCCCACGCTGTTCTACTTCGCGCCCAAGAAGATCTGGGTGCTGGCGTACCAGTGGGGTGCGTGGCCCTTCATCTACCGCACGTCGAGCGACCCCACCAACCCCAACGGCTGGTCCGCGCCGCAGCCGCTGTTCACCGGCAGCATCCCGGGCGCCGCCCCGATCGACCAGACCCTGATCGCCGACGACCAGAACATGTACCTGTTCTTCGCCGGTGACAACGGCAAGATCTACCGGGCGAGCATGCCGATCGGGAACTTCCCGGGCAACTTCGGCTCGACGTACACGACGGTCATGAGCGACACCGTGAAGAACCTCTTCGAGGCGCCGCAGGTCTACAAGGTTCAGGGCCAGAACCAGTACCTCATGATCGTTGAGGCTCGGGGTGCGAATGAGCAGCGCTACTTCCGCTCGTTCACGGCCTCCAGCCTGAACGGTTCGTGGACCCCGCAGGCCGCCAGCGAAAGCAACCCCTTCGCGGGCAAGGCCAACAGCGGTGCCACCTGGACCAACGACGTCAGCCACGGTGACCTGGTCCGCAACAACCCCGACCAGACCATGACCATCGACCCCTGCAACCTGCAGTTCCTCTACCAGGGCAAGTCCCCCACCGCGGGCGGCCCCTACGACCAACTCCCGTACCGGCCGGGGCTCCTCACCCTGCGGCGCTGACCTGCCCGATCCACGCTGATCGTGATTCGGGGCGAACCGAGGAACCCCAGCCGTGCGTCGGCTGGGGTTCTTCCCTGGAGCCGTAGACCTTTGCGCGGGCATGCGTACCCGGCCCGGGGGTCGCCGATCAGGCTGCGGCTGGTTCGCGATACTTCCCTGTTCTGGGAGGTCTGCGACGCGAGCAACACCGCTCCGCACCTACGCCGGGCCCGCGCCTTCGACGAGGGCGGCCGGGGCCTGTTGCTCGTCGCCCAGCACACCCAGGGCTGGGGCACCCGGCAGACCACCAGCGGCAGGACCATCTGGTGTGCGCAGGCCCTTCCGTAGCCGAGCCGCGCGTGGATCACCAGCCTGTCGGCAGCAGCGCGCTGCCGTCGACCTTCCGGTGGTCCTCCAGAGGCGTCCTCGCCGGTCCGAAGCCGGACGCCCGGCACGCGGACGTGGCGGCGATCAAGGACTTCTCGATCGTGCGTTACAACAACCAGTGGCTGACCTTCGCGACCACCCCCAGCCCGTCCGGCTGGGGTCTGGCGCAGTTCAGCTTCAGCGACGCCGCACTCGCCGACGCCTCACTGACCCGCTACCGGCCCAACGTCGTGACCCTGGAGATCGGCACCAACGACCTCAACGGGAGCTACCAGCCCGCCACGGCCGCCGCCCGGCTCAAGTCGCTGGTCAACCAGATCACCGCCGCCGCCCCTGACGCGACCGTCCTCGTGGCCTCCCTGGTCGTGTCCACCAGCGGCTCGGAGGAGCAGTACCGTGCCGCGTACAACCAGGCCGTCCCCCAGATCGTGAGCGAGGCACAGGCCGCGGGCAAACACGTCGCGTACGTGGACATGAGCAGCCTGACCACGGCCGACCTGGCCGACACCCTCCATCCCAACGACACGGGCTACCAGAAGATGGCAGACGCCTTCCACCGCGGCGTCCAGGCCGTGGACGCCGCCGGATGGCTGAAGAACCCGGCCCCCGCCGCCGCACGCGTGGAGTCCGGCATCAGCGGCAAGTGCCTGGACGTCAACGGCGCCGGCACCGCCGACGGGACCGCTGCCCAGATCTGGGGCTGCAGCGGCGGCGCCAACCAGCTCTGGTCCGCCTACACCGACGGCACCCTGCGCTCCATGGGCAAGTGCCTCGACGCCGCCGGCGGGGGCACCGCCAACGGCACCAAAGTGCAGATCTGGGCCTGCCACGGCGGCGCCAACCAGGTCTGGCAGCCCTACAACGGCGGCTACCGCAACTCCGCCTCCGGCCGCTGCCTCGACGACCCGGGGTTCTCCACGACCGACGGCACGCAGCTCCACCTGTGGGACTGCCAAGGCAGCTCCAACCAGAAGTGGACCACGCTGACCGCCGGATGACCCCCACTCCCGGGAGATCGGCGCGTGGTCGTACAGCGGACCTCGCGCCGTCCAGCGTGTTCCGAACCCGGGTGTGGAGCTGGATCTGAAGCATGGATGTCGAAGCGCTTCGACACCGCTTAACATCCTGATGGGTCGTCAATAGTCGTTAGAGGTACCCCTCTCCTGGCGGAGACCTCGTTTCATACGAAACTTGTCCGTTACTTTTTGTCGCCTGAAGTGCAGCGCTTCGACAGCCGTCACAGGAAGGCCGTCGCCGAGCGCTGCGTCCATCGACTCTGACGCTTCGCCAGAAGACGACTCGACTCTCCGTACCCGAGGAGCCAATGGTCATGACGACTCGCAGCATCAGCGACCGCCTGGGTGGCCTGGCCTTCGGCGGGGACTACAACCCCGAGCAGTGGGACGAGCCGGTCTGGAAGGAGGACGACGAGCTCATGCGCCGGGCCAGGGTCAACCTGGCCACGGTGGGCGTCTTCTCGTGGGCCCTGCTCGAACCGGAGGAGGGACGCTACGACTTCACCTGGCTCGACGCCCACATCGACCGCCTGCACGCGAACGGCGTGGCCGTCGACCTGGCCACCCCGACCGCTTCCCCGCCGCCCTGGCTCACCCTGGCCCACCCCGTTGCGCTGGCGGTCCGGGCCGACGGCACCCGCCTCGTCCACGGCAGCCGCGACACGTACTGCCTCGCCTCCCCCGCCTACCGCAGCGCGGCCCGCCGGATCGCCTCCGCGCTCGCCGAGCGGTACGGCGACCACCCCGCCCTCGCCCTGTGGCACGTGCACACGAGTACGGCACGCTCTGCTGGTGCGACCACGCGGCCGCCGCGTTCCGGGTCTGCCGCCGCGCGCGACGCAGTACCACAAGAACCCCGGCCAGACAGTGGACTTCCACCGCTTCTGGGGCGACGAGATCATCGCCGCGTACTGCGAACAGCGCGACGCGATCCGCGCGCACAGCGACCGCCCTGTGACGACGAACCTGATGCTGCCCTACTACCTGAGGCTCAACCTGTGGGCCTTCGCACGTGAGCTCGACGTCGTCACCTCCGACCAGTATCCGTCCGAACCGGGCCTGGACTCCTCCGCCCACGTCGCCTTCTACGCCGACCGCTCCCGCTCCCTCGCCGGCGGCCGCCCGTGGCTGCTGATGGAACAGGGAACCAGTCGCCTGCCAGAGGGCTCGGTGCCAGGCGCGCAGGATGTCCGGGTAGTCCACCTGGTCGGACGGGCGGCCGTCCTGGGCGCCCGCCCATCAGGCGTTCCAGTCGTGCAGGACCGCGATGTCCGCGGTGATGTTCCGGCCGGTCACCTCGGAGGCGATCCGCTCCAGCTCCGCGCCGAGCTGCTTGACCTCCTGGTAGGTACGGCCCTCCTCCCCGGCATGGCTGATGACCTGTCACCTTGAACCGGAGCTCATCGAGGTGCCGGC
This sequence comes from Streptomyces sp. NPDC060028, assembly GCF_042736725.1. Lineage (NCBI taxonomy): Bacteria > Bacillati > Actinomycetota > Actinomycetes > Kitasatosporales > Streptomycetaceae > Streptomyces > Streptomyces sp. NPDC060028. The sequence goes on from NZ_JBHWVJ010000013.1 coordinate 93,286, forward strand.
CGGTTACACGCTCACCCGTTGGACCCGGGGCGGCGTCAGCCGGGTGCTGGTCCGCACGCGCGACGGGCACTTCGCCGCCCGTGGACAGATCGCCCATGTCGGCGACCACGTCGTGGTCGACCAGGTCGAGAGCGCCGCCGAGCACCGGCGCAAGGGCCTCGGCCGCCTGGTGATGCGCACGCTGCGGAGCACCGCGTACGAGGCCGGCGCGAGGACGGGCGTCCTGGTCGGCACGCCCGAGGGCCGGGCGCTCTACTCCTCGCTGGGCTGGACCGTGTGCTCCCCGATGACGAGTCTCTGGTACGAGCCGTCGGATGCCGCCCAGTGAGCTGAGTCTGATGCACCGGACCGCCACAGCACTAGGAGCGGTCAGGCAGGCGGGTGGGATCGGCGATGATCCGCCGGACGGTCGACCATGCCGCGCCCAGCACCGGTCCGCGCCGCCCCAGGGCGGAGGGTCGGACCGCCTCCGGGGTCCAGGGTCTTACGGTGATCCGGTCGGCGAGTTCGGCGCGTATGGACGGGAGGAGCCAGTCGGCGAGTTCGGCGTAGGCGCCGCCCAGAACGAGGCCGTCCGGGTCGATCAGGTTCACCGCCGAGGTGAGGGCAAGGCCCAGCGCCCGTCCCGCACGGTCCAGGGCGCGCAGGGTCGCCGCGTCCCCGGCACCTGCCCGCTCGGCCAGCAGGGCCACCGGGTCGCCGACGTGCGCGAGCCCGGCCTCGCGCAGCACGGCCGCTTCGCCCGCGTACTGCTCCAGGCAGCCGCGTGCCCCGCAGGCGCAGCGGGCGCCCTCCGGGTGGACGGGCAGGTGGCCGAGTTCGCCCGCGAAGCCGCGGGCGCCCCGGAACAGTTGCCCGCCGACGACCAGTGCGGCACCGATTCCGGCCTCGGCGGAGACGTGTACGAAGGTCTCGGCGGGGTGTCCCTGGTGCCACTGCTCGGCCAGCGCCCCGAGGTTTGCCTCGTTCTCCGGCTCGGGCACGGTGTCGGGGTCGGGCCAGTGGTCGGCGGGGCGGACGGCTTGCCAGCCGAGGTTGGGGGCGTTCGCGACCAGCCCGCTCGGCTCGTTCGGCACCACCCCGGGCACGGCCAGTACACGGCCCGCGACGCGCAGGCCGAGGGCGGCGGCCTCGGACTCCGCCTCGGCGCCCAGGGCGGCGGCCTCCGCCAGCACCTGCCCGGCCGGCCGGCCCGCGTTGGCCCGCTCCACCCGACGCCAGACCCGGGGTTCACCGCGCAGGTCCACGACGCACGCGGCGAGATGGGTGACGCCGACCTCCAGGCCGAGGCCCGCGGGACCCCGGTCGCTCAGCTCCAGCGCCCGTCCGGGGCGGCCGACCCGTCCGCTGGGCGCGGTGTCCGTCTCGGTCAGCGCTCCGCGACCGATGAGCTCGTCGACCATGGAGGAGACGGCCGGCCTGGTCAGGCCCGTGTGCGCGGCGACGTCCGCCCGGGAGAGCGGGCCGTGCGCGGCGACCGCGCCGATCACCACCGCGAGGTTCTGCCGACGCATCCCCTGCTGCGAGGCGGGCACGGCCTCCACGCCCCCGCTCGCCCTGCCGATCCCCGCCATTGAGCCGACCCTCCCTATCGTTCTGCCGGCGGGAGCTCCTGCAAGGCCCGCGCCCGCCGCAGCGTACTGGTGATCCGTTCGAGCGTGTCCTCGTCACGGGTCACGGGTTCCAGCACCCGGCCCTCGGCGGTCCCCCAACGCCGGGCGACGGCGTCGGCAGGCTCACCCGTGAGCAGTGCGGCGGCCTGGGCGGCGGCCCCGAGCGCGACCAGTTCCCGGGCCTCGGGCACCTGGACCGCTCGGCCGGACAGTCGCAGGACGGTCCGCTGCCAGGCCCTGCCGCGGGCTCCGCCGCCGATCAGCAGCAGCGGTTCGTCGAGGGCGGGGCTCTCGCCTCCGGCGCGCAGCACGTCGTCCAGGGCCGCGAGCAGGGCCTGGGCGGCGCCGTCGTAGGCGGCCTGGAGCAGCTGGCCCGGCGTGGTGTCGTGGCGCAGGCCGTGGACCAGGCCGGAAGCGCCCGGGAGGTCCGGAGTGCGCTCGCCGTCCAGATAGGGAAGCACCACCACCGTGCCGCCTGCCTCGACGTCCTCGCGGTCGCGGCCGACGAGGGCGGCGAAGCGGTCGACGGCGAGGGTGCAGTTGAGCGTGCAGGCGAGCGGCAGCCAGCCGCCGAGGGCATCGGCGAAGCCGGCGACGGTTCCGCTCGGGTCGGCGGGCCGGGTCCGGCCGACGGCGTAGACGGTACCGGAGGTACCGAGGCTCAGCACCGGCCGTCCAGGGGTCAGGCCCAGCCCGAGGGCGGCGGCCATGTTGTCACCGGTCCCGGTGGCCACCAGCGCGCCCTCGCGCAGGGGCATCCCGGCCCGGACGGCGCCCGCCCGGGCGCCCGGCGGGAGGACCTGTGGCAGCAGCCCGGGGTCGAGGCCGATCCGGCCGAGGACGTCCTGGTCGTAGCCGTCCGGGCCCCACCAGCCGGTTCCCGACGCGTCACCGCGGTCCGTCACCGCCTCGCCGGTCAGCCGCTCCGTCAGGAAGTCGTGGGGAAGCCGGACAGCCGCGACGCGGTCGGCGGCGGCACGCTCGTTCGCGTGCAACCAGGCCCACTTGGCGGAGGTGAAGGCGGCCGTCGGGACGCTGCCGGTGCGGCGGGCGAGCTCTGCCGGGCCGAACGCGGCTCCGAGTTCGGCGGCCTGTGGGGCGGAGCGGACGTCGTTCCACAGCAGCGCCGGGCGCACCGGCCGGCCGGCCGTGTCGAGGGTGACCAGGCCGTGCTGCTGGCCGGCGATCGAGCAGGCGGCGGCGCGATCCGCCCAGCCGGTGCCCGCCACGGCCTCGCCGAGCGCCGCCCACCACTGTTCGGGGTCGCTCTCGCGTCCGGCGCCCGCGCTGACGGCGTGCGAGGCACGGCCCTCGCCCAGGACGGCGCCGGTTTCCAGGTCGACGGCGAGGGCCTTGGTGGACTGGGTCGAGCTGTCGACACCGATCACGACACGCTGAGCAGACATGCGTTCCTCCGGTGGGGTTCCTTCTGGCGTCGCGGCATACTAATTTGTTTTTCGTCATTACAAATAGACCTCGGCCTGATCCGGAGCGCCTCATGAGCAGCGACCCGCTCGTCCCCACCCCCGCGCACAGGTTCACCTTCGGCCTGTGGACCGTCGGCTGGCAGGGCCGGGACCCCTTCGGCGACGCCACCCGATCCGCCCTCGACCCGGTCGAGACCGTGGAGCGGCTGGCCGAACTCGGCGCCTACGGCGTCACGTTCCACGACGACGACCTGATCCCCTTCGCCGCCGGCGACACCGCCCGCGAGCAGGCGGTCAAGCGGTTCCGCACCGCACTCGACACGGCCGGGCTGAAGGTGCCGATGGCCACCACCAACCTCTTCACCCACCCGGTGTTCAAGGACGGCGCCTTCACCGCCAACGACCGTGACGTCCGCCGGTACGCGCTGCGCAAGACGATCCGCAACATCGACCTGGCCGTGGAACTCGGTGCCTCGGTCTACGTCGCCTGGGGCGGCCGCGAGGGCGCGGAGTCGGGCGCGGCCAAGGACGTGCGCCTCGCCCTCGACCGGCTGAAGGAGGCCTTCGACCTGCTGGGCGAGTACGTCGAGAACCAGGGTTACGACCTGCGCTTCGCGATCGAACCCAAGCCCAACGAGCCGCGCGGCGACATCCTGCTGCCCACGATCGGCCACGCCCTGGCGTTCATCAACGAGTTGGACCGGCCCGAACGGGTCGGCCTCAACCCGGAGGTCGGCCACGAGCAGATGGCCGGGCTGAACTTCCCCCACGGCATCGCCCAGGCCCTGTGGCACGGCAAGCTGTTCCACATCGACCTCAACGGCCAGACCGGCATCAAGTACGACCAGGACCTGCGCTTCGGCGCGGGCGATCTGCGCCAGGCCTTCTGGCTGGTCGACCTGCTGGAGTCGGCCGGCTACGACGGCCCCCGTCACTTCGACTTCAAGCCGCCGCGCACCGAGGACGCCGCCGGCGTCTGGGTCTCGGCGGCCAGCTGCATGCGCAACTACCTGCTCCTGGCGGAGCGTTCCCGCGCCTTCCGGTCCGATCCGGAGGTCCAGGCCGCGCTCGCCGCCTCCCGACTGCCCGAACTCGCCCTCCCCACCGCCGAGGACGGCCTGGCCGGGCTACTGGCCGACCCGTCCGCCTTCGACGAGTTCGACGTCGATGCCGCCGCCCGCCGCGGCATGGCCTTCGAACAGCTGGACCAGCTCGCCCTCGAACACCTCCTCGGCGCCCGCTGAGCCGGTGTGCCCCTGAGTCGGGCCGTGCCGCCCCACGACCCGGCTCCGCTACGCCCGGACACCGGCAACAACACCGCGACGGTAGCCACCCGCATCGCCTGATCCGGGACTGACCCGAACCCTGCCGGTCGGCGCGGTGTCGGACACGTACCGCTGCCTCCGCCGACTGGCGGGAATGGGCCCCCCGACCGGCTGGAACCGGGCGCGCGACCTCTCCGGATCCGGTGGGGGACCTTAGGGTCGAGCAGGACAGGGATCGATTGACGACGGGGTGCGACGCACGTGATTCGGGTAGTGGTGGTGGATGACGAGGCGCTGGTCCGATCCGGTTTCGGCCTCATCCTGGGCGCGGCACACGACATCGAGGTCGTCGCCACGGCGACGGGCGGGGACGCCCTCGACACGGTGCGGGAACACCGTCCCGATGTCGTCCTCCTCGACATCCGGATGCCGGACGTGGACGGCCTCACGGTTCTGGCTCAGCTGCGCGCCCTGCCCGCTTCCCCCGCTGTGGCGATGCTCACCACTTTCGACACCGACGAGTACGTCCTCACGGCCCTCCACTCGGGCGCGGCCGGCTTCCTCCTCAAGGACACCGAGCCGGATCAACTGGCCCAACTCGTCAGGACGTTGGCCGCCGGCGGCGTGGTGATGTCCCCCAAAGCCTCCCGGAGCCTGCTGCGCACGCATCCTGCTGCCGGGCCTGCGGCCGTGGACGAGGAAGCGGCCCGCGTGAAGCGGCTGAGCGACCGGGAGCGGGACGTGCTCGTGCTGCTGGCGCAAGGTTTGTCCAACGCCGACATCGGAACCCGTCTGCATCTGGGCACCGGCACTGTCAAGGACCATGTCAGCGCCATCCTCACCAAACTGCGGGTGACCGGCCGGGTCCAGGCGGCGCTGCTCGCCCAGCGAGCCGGGCTGCTGGATGCCGGCCAGGAAGGCCGATGAGCGCCGCGCCCGAGAGGAAGCGGCTGTGGAACCGGGTACCACCACCTGCGCGGGATGCCGGTCTGGTCGCCCTCGCCGCGCTGGACGCATGGCTCAGCCTCTGGAACGGCACCCCGCTCGGCCTCGCACTCGCCGCGATCGCCTGCGGCGCCCTGGCCCTACGTCGGCGGTTCCCGCTGGCCGTCTTCCTGCTCACCCTGCCGGCCACCCTGTTCCAGGACATCCTGGTCGCCCCGGTCGCCGCCCTGTACACCCTGGCCGAACGCTCGCGTGACCGTCGCCTGCTCGGCGTATGCGCCTTCTTGTCCGCGATCGCCATGGCGGTGCAGCCTCCGCTGAACGGTGACCCGTCGAGCAGCCGGGCATGGACGCTGATCTTCTTGCTGTACAACCTGGCGACGGCCACCGCGCCGGTCCTCCTGGGGCAACTGGTCCAGGCACGAAGGGACTTGGCACGGCGTCTGGTGGAGATCGAGGAAGCGCGGGAGCACGAGCGCGAGCTGCACGCACAGGCCGTCCTGGCCCGAGAACGCGCCCAGCTGGCCCGCGAGATGCACGATGTCGTCTCCCACCAGGTCAGCCTGATCGCGATTCAGGCCGGAGGCATGCAAGTGGCGGCCAAGGACGCCGGCAGCAGGGAAGCAGCGCGCACCATCCGCTCCCTGAGCGTGGATACGCTCGACGAGCTGCGCACCATGGTCACACTGCTGCGCGCCTCCGGCGGAGCCGCGACGGAACTCACCCCGCAGCCCACCCTCGCCGACCTGCGCAAACTGGTGGCGTCCAGCGGCATCGAAGCGGAGCTCACGGGCGATCTCCCAACCTCTGTGGGCACACCCGCCCAGCGCGCTCTGTACCGCACGGTGCAGGAAGCGCTGACCAACGTCCGCAAACACGCCCCCGGAGCCACGGCGACCGTCGAGCTGTGGCACGACGGCGACGACGTCGGCGTGACGGTCACCAACAGCCCGCCGTCCCGCCCCTCCCTGCCCCTGCCCGGCGCACACCAGGGCCTGTTGGGCCTCAAGGAGCGCGCCGACATCCTGCACGGCACCTTCGAGTCCGGCCCGACCGGCGAGGGCGGCTACCGGGTCCGGATATGCATCCCCTCCCGCACAGACTGACGCGCGCACCGCGCCGACGCGAACCGGGCCGACTCCCTCTTCCCTCTGTTCTTGCCGTTGTCCCGAAACCGGAATCCACATGATCTCCACCTTGATCGTGATTACTGCTGCGGCCGCCGGGTGGTCGCTCGTCGCCGGATGGCTGGAGCAGCGGCACGTCAGGGCCCCTCTGGTGCTGGTCCTCGCGGGGATCATCACCGGGATGTGCACCCAGAGCGAGATCGCCGCCACCTTGAACTCCCAGATCGCCCAGCACGCGGCCGAGGTCATCCTGGCGGTCCTGCTCTTCGTTGACGCGACCGAACTGCCGGGCGGACGACTGTTCGGCAGCGACCCCGGCGCGGCCGCCCGGGCACTGCTGGTGGCGCTGCCCCTGAGCCTGGCCGCGCTGGTCCTGCTCGGCTCGCTGCTGCTGCCCGGGCTGCCCGCGGTGCTCCTGCTGCTGATCGCATGCATCGTCGTCCCGACCGACTTCGCCCCGGCCGAGACACTGGTACGCGACACGCGCATCGCCGCACGGGTACGCAACGTCCTCAACGTGGAGAGCGGCTACAACGACGGGATCGTGTCGCCCGTCTTCCTGTTCGCGCTGATCCTGGCCGGTTCGACCTCACAAGCCCACACGCCCATGCAGGCACTCGGCACGGCCGTTCCGTTCGCCGCGAAGGCACTCGCCGTCGGCATCACGCTGGGGCCGCTGCTCGGGTGGCTGATGAACTCGGCCGACCGTAAGAACTGGATGACCGCACAGTCACGCCGGATCCTCGTGCTGCTCGCACCCCTGCTCGCCTACACGGTGACCGTGGCGGTCGGCGGCAACGGCTTCGTGGCCTCCTTCGTCTGCGGAATCGCCTTCCGTTACGTCCGCCAGGCCCCGACCCGGCAACACGACGCCCAAGCCCCCGACGCCTCGGACTTCCGGCTGATCGAGGACACCAACTCGATCATGACCATGTGCATGTGGTTCTTCTTCGGAAACGCCGTGGTGCTCACGCTGGACGGCGGCGTTGACTGGCCCACCGTCGCGCTGTGCGTCGCCGCCCTCACCGTCGTACGCATCGTTCCGATCCTGCTCGCCTTCCTCGGCTCGGACTTCACCTGGCGCGAACGGCTCATGCTGGGAGCCCTCGGACCACGCGGCACCACCTCGATCGTGTTCGGACTGATCGCCTTCAACGCCCTCCCCGACGGGCCCTACGCGGATGCTGCCCTGTACGCCATGACACTCACCGTCCTCGGCAGCGTTCTGCTCCACGGCGTCGGCTCGACCCCCTTCGCCCGCCTGCTCACGCGCCCCTCGGCTCCGTCTTCCCCCAAGGCCACAACCGCGGAGCGGAAACGGCCATGACCCGGCGCGAGGCTGAGACAGAGCCTGGGCCCCGCCCCCCTCCAGCCGGCGCAGCCACTGGCTGGTCGTATGCCCCGGCCCCTCGGACCGCCACCCGGCGGGGCGCGGCCACCCGGGCATGACCACGCTGCTCAGTACTCCGCCGGACGCGGAGGTATCCCGGCACCTCCGACCCGCCAGGGGCCGCTCTCCCTCCACCAGTGCTGCGCACGGGCCGCCGCCTGGTTCCTGACCCGGTGGACGCCCAAGACCTGCTCCTCGACGTCCTCGGCATACTGACACCCGGCAGCGCAGCATCGTCGTACTGCGCCACTGGGCGCAGCTGAGCATCGAGGAGACCGCGCAACTGCCCGTCGGCCACTTCGTCGCGCAGTCCGTGCTGCCCATGCCCGGCGGGACCGACCCCCAGCAGTCCTGGGTGCCGCTGCTCGTGTTCATCCTCGGGGCGATCGTGTTCGCCGCGATCTGGTCCCGCTTCTTCCGCCGCGGACCGCTGGAGTTCCTGCTCAACGCCGCTACCAAGCCGGCGAAGTACATCCGATGAGAACCGGCCGGGGTGCCTCGCCTGCATCTCCCGCCCCGGCCTGGACGGCACACCCGTCCTGAGAGTGGCTCAGTCCCTGTCAGTGGGCATACCAGCCACTTGGGGGGTCTGCCCCAGCCACCTGGGGGGCGGGGTCCGGATGAGTGCCGGATACGCGTGGGCCTGCCGCTCGACCAGCCTGGACGCATGGACGACAAGCGAGTGGACCGAGAAGGCCGCGCACCGGCCCCGGCCGCCCCCGGCACGCAATCCTGCAAGGGGTGCGCGACGGGCAGGTGCTTGCCGCAGGGACATCTCAAGGGCGGCTGGGAAGCCGGCCTCATCGTTTTCCTCGCGACGGCCGGAGTCCTGGCCGTCGTCCGGCCTGATCTGTACGCCGGCCTGGTCCATCACGCCGGGGCGATCTCCGCAGGGCTGTCCGGCTGAGCCAGCACTTCGACCCCCCTTGACGCGCGGGCACGACCTGGTGCTCAGCTCAGCGCCGCGACCGCAGTGACCGGACCACCGGACGACCGGACGACCGGACGACCGGACGACCGGACGACAAAAGGACCCGACCATGACCGCGACCGACCCGTCGGCCGCCGACTCCGCACGCCTGACCGCCTCGGAGACGTTCAAGGCGATATACACCTATTTCCGACCGCACCGAAAAGCCGTCGCGCTCGCCGCCCTGCTCACCCTGATCGGGGCCACTGGCGGCCTGCTACAGCCCTTGGCCACGAAGGTCCTCGTGGACCGGCTGTCATCCGGCGAGACGATCGCCGGGATCCTCCTCGCCCTCACCGCACTCGTGGTGGTGGGCACGGCGATGGGGGCCCTCGGGGTCTACACGCTCGAACGGACCGCAGAGTCCGTCGTGCTGGCCGCCCGCCGCACCCTCGTCGGGCGACTGCTGCGACTGCGTCTCACGGAGGTCGAGCGGACCCAGCCGGGCGACCTGATGTCCCGGGTCACCTCCGACACCACGCTCCTGCGCGCCGTCACGACCCAGGCGATCGTCAACGGTGCCACCGGTGCCGTGACCCTGGCCGCGGCCGTCGTCATGATGGCGCTCATGGACGCCGTGCTGCTCGGCGTCACCCTGGGGGTCATCGTGCTGAGCGGCGGGGCCGTGGCCCTGATGATGCCCAGGATCGCGCGGGCCACCGAGCGTTCGCAGGAGGCGGTCGGGGAGGTGTCCTCCGTTCTTGAGCGGATGTTCGGCGCGCTGCGGACGGTCAAGGCGTCAGGTGCCGAACAGCGCGAGACCGCGCTCGCCGACGCGGCGCTGCGGCGGGCCTGGCGGCACGGCGTGACGAGTGCGAAGTGGGAGTCGTTGGCGGAGGCGTCGGTCGGTCTGGCCGTGCAGCTGTCCTTCCTCGCGGTACTCGGCGTCGGCGGGGCACGCGTGGCCTCCGGGGCGATCCCCGTGTCCACCCTGATCGCCTTCCTGCTCTACCTCTTCTTCCTCATCGAGCCGGTGGACAGGCTGACCGAGGCAGCCTCCAAGTACCAGGAGGGATCAGCGGCCATCGCCCGCATCGCCCAAGTGGAGCGGCTTGAAACCGAGCCCCTGGAACAGGAGCACCCCGAGCGGCCCGGGACATCGGCGGCGGCCGACGGCCCGGCGTCGGTCCGCTTCGAGGACGTGAGCTTCCGCTACCGCGATGACCTTCCGCCCGTCCACCACCAGGTCGACTTCGAGGTGCGGAGCGCCGGGATGACGGCTTTCGTCGGCCCCTCGGGGGCGGGCAAGTCGACCGTCTTCGCGCTGATCGAGCGGTTCTACGAGACGACCGGAGGCCGGGTCCTGGTCGACGGCAAGGACGTCCGGGACTGGTCGCTGCCGGAGCTGCGGGGCGCCATCGGATACGTGGAGCAGGACACGCCGGTCCTGGCCGGGACCCTGCGGGAGAACCTGGTCTTCGCGGCGCCCGACGCCACCGACCAGGACGTCCGCGACGTCCTGGCCCAGGCGAAGCTGGACACGCTTGTCGAGCGCCTGCCGGACGGCCTGGCAACCCCGGTCGGACACCGCGGCACCAAGCTGTCGGGCGGCGAACGGCAACGCATCGCCATCGCCCGCGCCCTGCTGCGCAAACCCCGGCTGCTGCTCCTGGACGAGGCGACCTCGCAGCTCGACGCCGTCAACGAACTGGCGGTACGCGACGTCATCACGCAGGCCGCCCAAACGACCACCGTCCTCGTCGTGGCACACCGTCTCTCAACGGTGACCCACGCCGACCGGATCGTGGTGATGGACGCAGGACGCGTACGCGCGGTGGGCACCCATACGGAACTGCTCGACCAAGACAGCCTCTACGCACGCCTGGCGGCCACCCAGTTCCTGGGGCCGACACGGTGACCCCGCACCGTACGACGGGCGGCGCGAGGGGCTGCCCGCAGCCGGGCGAGACGAGGAGCGGCCGCCCGGCTCAGGCCGGGCAGGCGACGCCGGTCTCCAGGGTGCCGGCTGGCTGGACGTGGACGGTTCCGGACGGCCCGCCGAACCGGAGCTGCCAGAGATGCGGGCTGTCGGTGGTCACGTGGAGGCGGTCGCCCCGGCGGCGCAGGTGGAAACGGGCCACCTCGCCGGGGCCGTCGCAGCGCGGGATCACCACGGTGCGCTCGGCGCCGTCGGCGAAGGCGTGTACCCGCAGTTCGACACCGTCCACCCAGGCGGACACCGGGCGCTGGTCGTCGGCGGCGAGCGGGATGACGGAGTCGGGGCGGGCCAGCAGCGGCAGGGTGTGGAAACCGTGCTGTTCGCGGACCCAGCGGGGACCGGTGATCTGAGCGCCGGTCAGAACGTTCGTCCACGTCCCTTCCGGCACGTAGTACTCGACCGTGCCGTCGTCGGTGAAGACCGGGGCGACGAGCAGGTCGTCTCCGAGCAGGTACTGCCGCTCGAGCGCGGCGGCGGCGGGGTCGTCGGGGAATTCCAGCACCATGGCGCGCATGACGGGGATGCCGGTGGTGTGGGCCTGTTGGGCGGCGCGCTGGAGGTAAGGGGCGAGGCGGTGCTTGAGCAGGGTGAACTCCCGGGTGACCTCGACGGCCTCCTCCCCGTAGTCCCACGGGACGCGGTAGGACTTGCTGCCGTGCAGGCGGCTGTGCGAGGAGAGGAGACCGAACTGCACCCAGCGCTTGAAGACGGTGGGGGTCGGAGTCCCCTCGAAGCCGCCGATGTCGTGGCTCCAGAAACCGAAGCCGGAAAGGCCGAGGGAGAGCCCGCCGCGCAGCGACTCGGCCATGGCGTTGAAGTGCGATTCGCAGTCGCCGCCCCAGTGCACGGGGTACTGCTGGCCGCCGGCGGTGGCGGAGCGGGCGAAGAGCAGTGCCTCGCCCTCGCCGCGTTCCGCCCGCAGCAGGTCGAAGACGGCCTGGTTGTAGAGGTGGGTGTAGTAGTTGTGCATCCGCTCGGGGTCGGAGCCGTCGTGCCAGACGACGTCCGTGGGGATGCGCTCGCCGAAGTCGGTCTTGAAGCAGTCCACGCCCTGGTTGAGCAGCGTCTTCAGCTTGCCGGTGTACCAGTCGCGGGCGGCCGGGTTGGTGAAGTCCACCAGAGCCATGCCGGGCTGCCACAGGTCCCACTGCCACACGCTGCCGTCCGGGCGCCGCACCAGGTAGCCCTCGCGCATGCCTTCCTCGAACATCACCGACTTCTGCGCGATGTACGGGTTGATCCAGGCGGAGATCCGCAGTCCCCGCTGCTTGAGGCGGGTGAGCGTGCCGGCCGGGTCGGGGAAGGTGTCGCAGTCCCATGCGAAGTCGCACCACTGGTAGCCGCGCATCCAGAAGCAGTCGAAGTGGAAGACGCTCAGCGGGATGCCGCGCTCGGCCATGCCGGCGACGAAGCGGTTGACGGTGGCCTCGTCGTAGTCGGTGGTGAAGGAGGTGGTCAGCCACAGGCCCAGCGCCCAGGCCGGGGGCAGGGCGGGGCGGCCGGTGAGCGCGGTGTAGCGCTCCAGGATCTGCTTCGGGGTCGGGCCGTGGACGACGAAGTACTCAAGCGACTGGTCCTCGACGCTGAACTGCACGTGACCGACCGACTCGGAGCCGATCTCGGCGCGTCTCCGCGCGGCATCCGTGCCGCCCGGCCCTTTTCCCCGCACTCCCCCGCCATGCCCCAGCCGTAGCCGTGGCCGTGGCCGTGGCCGTGGCCGTGGCCGTGGCGCCGACCGTGTGCCGCGCGCGACTCCCGGCGGGAATCCGCGGCAACCTTTTCGCATCCTGCGGCAACCAAGCAGTGCACCTCGACTCGAATCTTCGAACGGACGGACATGCACACTGCACGGCAGGCCGCGCGGCAGCGCAGACGTAGGCACAGGCTGATGATGGGAACGGCGGTGATGCTGACCGCCGCGGGCGTCCTCTTCTGCCTGGTGACGGCCGTGCTCCCCGGCCACGAGGCCGAGGCCGGGGCCGACGTGGCGGCCCCCGCCGCCACCCAGGTGGGAGCCACGTCCCCGGCCCCGACGAGCCCCGCGCCCCCGACGGAGAGCTCGCCTGCCGCGGAAACCCCGACCGCGGCCGCCAGTACGACCACCGCGGCGCCCCAGCCCTTGGCGAAGACAACCCCACAGTCGGCATCCACCACCACCGGCACCACCACGGCACCTTCGGCAGGACGCATCCAGCCCGAGACCACCTACAAGGGCGTCGCCACCGCCTACGCCGCCGGCGACGGCAACGGCGCCTGCCTGTTCGGCCCGAGCGACGACCTCATGATCGCGGCGATGAACACCACCGACTACGAGTCGTCCAGGGCGTGCGGCGCGTACGTGCGCGTCCGCGCCGCGAACGGCGTTTCGATCACGGTCCGGATCACCAACGAATGCCCGCTGCCCTGCGCACCCGGACAACTGGACCTCAGCGAACAGGCCTTCGCGAAGCTGGCCGATCCCAAGGTCGGCCGTATCCCGATCACCTGGAGCCTGCTGAGCCCCCACGCGTCCGGCGCACTCTCCATCCGGTACAAGACCGGTTCCAGCCCCCACTGGTGCGGCATCCAGGTGATCGATCACCGGAATCCGGTCGCGCGGCTGGAGGTACGCACCGAGAACGGCTGGCGGAGACTGCCGCGTACCGAATACAACTACTTCCTCTCCGCCGACGGCAGTGGGTGCGGCGGCGCGATGAGGATCACCGACATCTACGGAGAGCAACTGACGGTCGACGGGACCTCGCTGCTACCGAACGTCGCACAACGGACCCGGGTCCAGTTCGCCCCGCACTGATACCGCACCGCGGCCGGGCGGCGGCTCCGGTGGGGCGGATCGCAGCGCTCCGGGTCGTACCGGGCGCTGGTACGCTGCCGCCCGGATGTTAACGCACACATTTGCGGAAGGGGCGACCGTCGGACATGGTCCTCGATGACGCGTCCGCGGAATTCCACGACTTCTTCGAACGCCACTACGCCGAACTCGCCCGGTTCGCCCATCTCCTGACGGGCGAGGCGGACGGCGGCGACGATCTGGCCGCGGACGCCCTGATCGCACTGTGGCAGCGCTGGGACCGGCTGCGCCAGGCCGAGTACCCACTCGCCTACGCCCGCGGCGTGGTCGCCAACCTGGCACGGTCACGGATCCGCAGCGCGGTTCGCGAGCGCCGCCGGATCGCCCTGTTCTGGTCCCGCGGTGCGGAGCCGTTGGACGGTCCGGACGTGGCCGCCGTGGTGGACGTGCGCACTGCTCTCGCCCGGTTGCCGTTCCGGAAGCGGACGTGCGTGGTCCTGCGGCACGCCTTCGACCTGTCGGAGAAGGACACCGCTCTGGCGCTCGGAATATCGGTCGGTACGGTGAAGAGCCAGACCTCGAAGGGGATGGCCGAACTGGAACGGATGCTCGGCAGCACTGGAGCGGCCGGGGAACTCTTGGCGGGGAGGAGGAGCCGTTGAACGAGGAACTCACCGGGCGGCTGCGCACAGCCGCCGAGGCCCACCAGCCCGACCGCGCCCGGATCCTGGCACGCGTGGAACGCGGCATGTCCGGCGCCCCCGACCGCCACCGCGAGTCGTCCGGCGCGGGGCCCTGGCCCAGGGTCGCGCTCGCCTCCCTCGCCGCGGCCGGGATTCTGGCGGTCGGTGGTTTCGCCGTCGCCGCCATCGTCCAGTCCCCGCCCGCCCGGCCGGACCTCCCGGCCACCCCCGCCGCGCCGTCCACGCCGTCCACGCCATCCGCGTCGTCCACGCCGTCCGCGCCGTCCGCGTCCGGGACTCCCCACTCCACGCCGTCGGTGCCCGCCACCGGCGGCCCGACCGCGCCGGACCGCCCGTCCTCGACGAGCCCCAGCCCTGCGGTGTCAGGCGGCGCGGGCTCGGCCCGGCCCGGCGGCACGCGCGTCCAGGACGGACCTCTGTGGTCGGCCGGCTCCTTGGACCCGGGCAGCAACACTTACTGGGCGCAGAGCGACATCACCCTCAAGACCACCCAGCCGCTCACCGCGCTCACCGTGGAACTGCGCATCACGCAAACCGGCGGAGTGCAGAGCACCGGCAACTGGCGGACACTGCCCGCCGACGATTTCACCGTCACCGTGCAGCACGAGGGCGGAGCAGTGGTCTACCGCTGGATCCTCAAGCCGGGCCGCACTGTCCCGGCCGGACAGCATGTCTTCGCCGGCCAGTACAACCACGCCGCCGGCGAGCGCGAGGCCGGGCACGACGGCTACCGCGTCGACGCCAACGGTCCCCGCGGCGCCCTCGCGGTCTGGGGCGGCTTCACTCCGACACGATGAGGGCCGGTGAGCAGACCGAGGAGGCCGGTTTCTCCACCCCGGACAAGCCCATGGAGCGATCACCGTGACGCCCGCCTCTTCGCCGGGACGTCCGACTCGCGCAGACGTACGGCGCCTACCTGGGCATCGGACCTGTCGTCCCCGCATCGCGGTCGTCGTGCTGCAGGGCGGTGCGCACTCCGGTGATGACCACGGCGATCAGGCAGAGGGCGATGACCGTCTCGGCCCACAGGAAGGCGAACCAGTCCATCACGCAGCCGATCGGGGGCGTGCCGGGAGCATTGTTGCGGAACGCCGAGAGGGCGAACAGGGTGGCGGCCATCCAGCCGAGGGCGGCCCAGACCAAGCCCTCTCTGCGGGTCGTCATGTACCAGGCCCCGATGAGCACGGAAGC
The DNA here is from genome assembly GCF_042736725.1 of Streptomyces sp. NPDC060028. NCBI lineage: Bacteria > Bacillati > Actinomycetota > Actinomycetes > Kitasatosporales > Streptomycetaceae > Streptomyces > Streptomyces sp. NPDC060028. The sequence continues at coordinate 108,648 of NZ_JBHWVJ010000013.1, forward strand.
TGCCAGCGCCCACATCACGATCATCATGAAGACCGCGAAGACGAGCAGGCTGCCCGATCGGGCCAGCCGCAGCGCCGTGCCGGCAGCCTCTTGCCCGGACGGGGCGGGTGTCGCGGAGATCGAGAAGAGCGTGTCGCTGTTGGAGAACAGCACCCGCACTGGCACCTGCTTGCCGTCCAGCTGTGCCCAGAATTCGATGTCGGTCTCGTAGGTGTCGAACGGGTAGTCGCTGATCGATCCATCCGTGATCGCGACCTGCACGTCCCTGATCGTGAGCCGCTCGTGCGCCTTGAACTCCAGATCGCCGAGGGTCTGCGCGGAGGTCTGGAGGCTGAGATCAGCCACCGGAGCGGTCCCGCCCTCCTCACCGAGGGTCCCGCGCGCAATGACCCGGACCCGCAGGGCCAGCTCTCTGGCCGCAGCGTCGACGCGTTGGACGTCGGCCTCCACGTCCACCCGGTCGGCGGCCTGGGATCCGACGGTGTGGACCGTGTCGAGCGCCTGCCGCTCGGTGAACTGCAGCCAGGACCCCACGGCCACCGCCACCACGATCAGGAGCACGAGGGGAAGCAGGACCGGCAGCAGCGAGGCCCCCGAGCGATACGGAAGACGGGATTCCCAGGTTGGGGCCATGATGACTCCGACGAGGTGGGAGCGGAGCACGAGCGGTTTCAGGGCGCGGTCTTGAACTCCGGCGCCTCCAGGCTCTTCAGGCATTCGGTCTTCGGCGCGTCCGGGTTCTCGAAGAACGAGACGGCGATGTCCTGGGCGCACTTCGACGTGGCGATCACCACGTGCGGCTCGTAGGGGATCGTGACGACTTTGGCCTTGCTCAGTGTGCGGGCGACGTACGGCCCGTTGTCCGCCCCGGTCTGGGCGTCGAACGCGCCCGACAGGGCGAGGGTGGGGATGTCGCTGGTCGTGACGTCCCGGATCGAGCGCGCGGCCGCGGGGATGTTCCAAGCGTCGCAGTCAGGATGGAGGAAGGTGAGCAGCGGGGCCTGGGCCTGCACCGAGCGGGGGAACGACGGGAACGCTTCCCGTCCGCCCTGGAGCGCCGCGTCCTTGCTCTCGTACGGCGTCCACTCGCTGCAGAAGATGCCGTAGGCGAGACCGTGCGAAACCACGCCGATGCCCTTGGGGTTGGTCCTCCAGCCCGCCCACTGCCGGGCGATCCGCTGCGGGTTGCCGTTCGCCAGCTCGTCGAGGGAGAGGGGTACGGCCTCCGCCGTGTGGGTGGCGGAGGTCAGCCAGTTGACCAGGGTTCCGCCGTCCAGCACGACCTTCACCGGCTTGTCGTTGCCGGGGAGCGTGACGGTGGTGGTGACCGGCTTGGCTTCGAGGTCGCTGACCAGCTTCTCGAAGGTGGCCGGCAGGTTCGGATAGCGCTTGTTGCAGGCCGGCTGGTCCGCGCAGGCTTTGAACAGACCGTCGACGCCTTGCCGGAAGCTGCTCCAGGTCGAGGCCGACCCGGACTTGGACGGCGGCAGGATGCCGTCGATGCCCACCGAGCGCAGGCCCTCGGGGTGCAGGCGCATGGAGACCAGTGCCAGGTGGGTGCCGTAGGAGATGCCGTACAGGTTCCACTGCTGGATGCCCAGCGCGGTGCGCAGGTCCGCGTAGTCGGCGGCGCTTTCGGTGTCGTTGTAGGCGCTGAGGTCCATCCCGCGGGCCGCCAGCTTGTCGCGGCAGGTCTTCGTGGCCTCGACGTGCAGGCGTTCGGTGGACGGGGCGTCGTAGACGAGGCCGACCACGCGGGCGTTGAACTCGTCGATGTTGGGGCACAGGAGCTCCGGGTCGGCCGAGTACGTACCGCGCTGGGACATGAAGATCACGTCACGGTCGCGGTTGAGGCCGCCGTCGACGGCCATCTTCGCCTCTCCCACCGCATCGTCTCCGGGTCCGCCCGCGAGCCACACGATGGGGTCGGGTTTCGGTGTGTCGGCCACGGCGGGCACGATCGCGACACCGAGCTTGATCGTCTTGCTGCTTGGTTTGGCGCGGTTCTCGGGCACGGTGAGCGTTCCGCAACGGGCCCCTTCCAGCTCCTCGACCGGTTCCGCCGTCTTCGGACAGGGACCCGGTTCGAAGCGGGCGTCGCCCACCGTCCGGGCCACCGTACCGATCGGCGCTCCGGGGCCGCCGGTCTCGGTGCGGGACTGCGCCTGGGCGGGCGCTGCGAGCAAGCCGGTGACGAGGAGACTGCTCGCCAAGCCGGCCTGCGTGGCCAGGAGCCGTCGTACGGTGCGGCGACGACGGGGCGCTCGGTGGCGTGTCATCTGCCCTCCCGGTTACTTCGGGATGATCGTGAACGGCTGGGGCTCGAGGTCGTCCACGCAGCTGGTGTCGGGCGCGGTCGGGCGAGCGAGGAACGAGGCCAGCACGCGTTGCGCGCAAGGCGACTGCGGGACCACCCAGTGGCCGATTCCGGGGACCTGCACGGAGGTCGAATTGGACAGGTTGCGGGCCACGCCCTTCGCCCAACTCGCCCCGGTCTTCACGTCGAACGTGCCGGAGATCACGAGGGCCGGCAGCGAGCTGAACGTGGGCACCCGCTGGACGGACGCGCGGTCCGGAACGTTCCAGATCCCGCACACCGGGTACTGGAAGGGCAGCTGCGGAGGCTGGGCCAGGACCGTGTCCGGCCACCCGGGGAAGGCCTTCTGCCCCGCCTTCAGCACGTCGGACTCCGAGTACCCCGGAGCCCATTCACTGCACGCGATCGAGTTCGTCAGGCCGTGCGCGAACACGCCGACCTTCTGGACCGAGCCGGCCGCGCGGGCCTTCGCGAAGCGCTCCGGGTGCCCCTTGCTGAGTTCCTCGAGCGCCGCGGGCATGTCCTTGGGCCGGGGAGTGAAGGCGACGATCAGATTCAGCAGCGCGCCCCCGTCGAGGACGGTCTTGACCGCCTTCCCACCGTCCGGCGGCGCGACGTTGAGCGTCATGGGCTGCGCCTCCAGCTTGCGGACCTGCTCCGTCAGCAGTTGGGGAAGGTCCGGGTACCGGTCCTTGCAGGCGGGCTGCGCCGCGCACGCCTCGAAAATGTTGTGGATTCCCTCGGCGGTGCTGCCCCATGTCCACGGCAGGGTCACGAACTGGGGAGGTGTGATCGAGTCGATCGCCACCGCCCGGATCCCCTCGGGGTGCAGGCGCAGGTACGTCAGGGCCAGGTTGCTGCCGTAGGAGTACCCGTAGACGTTCCACTGGGGGATGTCCAAAGCCTTCCGCAGGTCGGCGAAGTCCGCGGCGTTCTCCGTGCTGTTGTAGGCGCTCAGGTCGACTCCGTCGGCCATGAGGCGGGCCCGGCAGGCCGTCACCGCCTTCAGCATGATCTGTTCCGCCTGCTGCGCGTCGTAGCCCAGGCCCACGGCCTGGGCGTTGAACCGGTCGACCTCCGGGCAGGCGAGGTTCGGCTGGTCGTAGAGGTTGCCGCGCTGGGCCATGACGATCAGCTCGCGGTCCTTGTTCAGGCCGGATTTGATGAGGAACGGAATGTCGTCGAACGTGTCGGCGCCGGGGCCGCCCGCCATGAACACCAAGGGGTCCGCGGCGGGTTTGTCCGAGACGGCCGGGATCCTCGCCACGGCCAGCTTGATGGTCCGGCTGCCGTGGCCGGAGCGGTTCTCGGGGACCTCCAGGAAACCGCACCGTGCATCGCTCAGCGCTTCGATCGGCTCGGGCGGTTTCGGACAGGGACCGGGCACGAACCGGGACGAGCCTGCCGGCCCGGGTGGCCCGGCTGACTGCGCAACTGCTGCAGCGCTGCTCGGTACGGGGCCGACGGCTGCCAGGCAGATCAGTGCGGTCGCGGCGGTCGCCGCGTGGATGCTGTGCTTTGGCATGTGATCTCGTTCCTCTGCCGACAGAGGCAGCAGCCCTGCCGGGCAGGCCGCAGCGGTTTGCGCGGAACGCACGTCTTCAACGCTACCCGGCGGCGCGTCCACGCGCTCTCGGAGCGGTCACGCACCCGGCCAAGCGGCCGCGAGTCAGCCGCCTCCCGTCCCTGTGCGCCTCTTCGGACCACCCCGCACCGTTGAACGTGCATGCGTTCCGCCCGCGCCGCCACGACATCGCCCAGCGGGGTGGCCGACTGCTCGGCTGCCTTTACGAGGCCACCCGCCGCCGGCGCCCGCTATCCCTGATCGTTACTGCAGGTCAGCGGGCTGACTGCACCCAGTTCAAGCCGGTACTGGAGAAGATCCGTGTCCCGCGGAGCGGATCGGGCAGGCCCCGCACATCTGGCTGCGGGCGTGACACCTCGACAGACTCAGCCTGCCGATCGGCACGGCGACTGAGCCAGGACTACTTCACCAGCTCTGACAGAGGCGGCTCGGGCGCGACGGCCGACGCCTTTTCGGCGAACGCGGTCCAGTCCGGCCGCCCTTCACCCCCGCCACCGTCGACGAGCCCGGCGCACCACCACCGCTCGACCGCCGACAGCGAAACTTCAACGTGCCCCTGCGCAGCCACCATCACCCTTGCCGGTCGCATGCCGCCGATGAACCGTTTCCGTACCTGCCGGTCCTAGCGTCTGGCACGGCCGTTGCGGTCGCCCACCACCACCCTGCGAGGAGATTCCGTGCTCGAAGGCTTCGGCGAAGCGCTCGCGGACCGGGAGTACTACCTGCCGCTGCCCAGCGTGGCCGACCCCGGGCAGCGCTTCGCTCCCAGCGAGGTGCCGCCGGGCCTGCGCGGCGCCGCCCAGGGCATCTGGACGGCCTGGGGCAGTCCGCGGACCGGGCTCGCCGAGCAGGGCTGGAAGATCCACGTGTCGGCGCGGCTGGACCGGGCGCAGCACGTCCTCGACACGGTCGCCGGGATCTGCTTCTCCGAAGGCGTGCCGTTCAAGCACCTGAGCGCCCGGCTCTTCTTCCTGTTCCTCCATCACAAACACGCCGGGCGGGCCCAGGCGGGCAAGTTCTGCGCCGTCTACCCGCCGGACACGGCGACCGCCCGCCGGCTGCTGGAACGCCTGCGCGACGCGCTCGACGGGGAGGAGGGGCCGTACGTCCTCACCGACCGGCGCTTTCGCGACTCGCGGACGGTCCACTACCGCTATGGCTCCTTCGGTGCCCGCAGCCGGCTGCGGGCCGACGGCACCCGGGAGGGGCTGGTCCGCGACGGCTCCGGCCGCGAGGTCGTGGACCTGCGGCTGCCCGCCTTCCAGCTGCCCGCGGGGATCGCGGACCCCTTCGTCGAGCAGGAGGAGCAGCCGCACACGGGCCCGATCCTGATCCGCGACTACGAGGTGACCCGCGCGGTGCGCCTGAGCAACGCCGGCGGCACCTACCAGGCCCGGGACCGGCGGACCGGCCGCACCGTCTTCGTCAAGGAGGCCCGTGCCCACAACGGCCTGGTCTTCGACGGGACCGACGCGCAGCAGCGGCTGCGGCACGAGTACCGCGTGCTGCGCGAGCTGCACGCGGCCGCCCCCGGGGTGGGCCCGGAGCCGCTGGACCACTTCACGGAGTGGGAGCACGACTTCCTCGTCACCGAGTACGTCGCCGGGCAGCCGCTGGTGGGCTGGCTGAGCCGGTCCTCCCCGCTGGCCCGCGCCGACCGCACGGCCGAGTCCGTCGCCGCGTACTACGAGGCGTGCCGGCGCCTGCTGGCCGCGGTGGACGCCTCGCTGGAGCGGCTGCACGCCGCCGGCTACCGGTTCGGTGACCTCAGCCTGGGCAATGTCATGGTCACGCCGTCGGGCGGGGTCCGGCTGGTGGACTTCGAGGCGGCCTCGGCGCTGTCCGCGGCACCCTCCGGGATGGGCACCCCGGGGTTCACGCCGCCGCCCGGCCTGCTCCGGGCCGACACCGATCCGCTGCTGCAGGACCGGTACGGCATGTCGGCAGTCGCGTTCGCCTTCCTGGCGCCGTTCAACGAGATCGCCGAACACGCGCCCGGCAACCTCGCACTGCTGCGCCGCGACCTGGCGGACGTGGCTCCGCCGCAGGACCTGTGGCAGCGGGCTACCGCCTTCCACCTGACGGAGGGCCAGGCGCAGGACCAGGACGGTCCCGACCGCCTGCCCTCTCCCGCCGAGCTCGACACCGACCCGCGCGGCTGCCTCACCCGGCTGGCCGAGGAGGTGGCCGCGGGGCTGCTGGAGATGGCTGACGCCGACCGGCCGGACTGGGCCTTCCCGCCCTCGCCCGAGGCGTTCCGGACCAACAACCTGTGCCTGGCCTACGGCACGGCCGGGGTGGTGCACGCCCTGCACCGCGCCGGGGCTGCGGTGCCGGAGGAGATCCGCGAACGGCTGCGCCGCGATGCGCTGGCGCAGCGCGACGCGCTGCCCCCCGGACTGCTCGTCGGCTCGGCCGGCATCGCCCAGGTACTGGCCGGCCTCGGCCTGCTGGACGAGGCCGTCGACCTGCTCCGGGACGCCGACGACCACCCGCTCACCGCCTCCTGCGGCACGCTGGCCGGCGGGCGGGCCGGGGCCGGCCTGGGCTGGCTCGCCCTGCACCGGCTGACCGGGGAGAGCAGCCACCTGGAGCGGGCCGCCGCGGCAGGGGAGGGCCTGCTGCGCACCCCCGACCTGCGGGCCACCCTCGGCGAGCACGACGCCCGCGGCCTGCTGCACGGCCGCTCGGGGCTCGCCCTCTTCCTCCACCGCCTGGCCCGCGACACCGACGAGGCCCGCTACCTGGAGGCGGGCCGCCTGCTGCTCCACCAGGAGCTGGACCGGACCTTTCCGCTGGACGACGGCGCCCTGTCCATCTCCGACGACGCGCGGCTCACCCGTGCCATGCCGTACCTGGCCACGGGCGCGGCCGGTGTCGCGGCAGCGCTCACCCGCTACGTGGCCACCGCGCCGGACGAACGCTGCGCCGCGGCGCTGCCGAGGCTGGTCGCCGGCATCCGGGTCTCCTGCGCCACGAAGGAGGCGGGCCTGTACCGGGGGCTGGCCGGGCTGACCTGGTTCCTGACCGGGCACGCCGAGCTCACCGGCACCGACGCCGCCCGCAGGGACGCCGTGCGCGCCGCAACCGGCTTGCTGAAGTACGCCGTCCCGTACCGGCGCGGTGTCCGCTTCCTCGGAGCGGGTTCGCAGCGGTTCACCGCCGACCTGTCCAGTGGCGGGGCCGGTGTCCTGCTGGCCCTCCACCGCCTGCTGGCCGGCCCGCTCCTGACGGAGCCCCACCGCGCGCGTCCCCGGATCCCGGCAGCCGACAGACGGCACCGGGTGGGCGCCCCATGAACGCCTGGGCACGGCGGCGAGCAGCTCCGTGTCGAGGTTTGCAGTTACCGACCGACACAACCCCGAGAAGAAAGTGGAGAGCATCCATGAGCCAGATCCTCGCGCTCCAGGCACTGGACACCGAGCCGGAGGCCTATTCCTTCTTCCCCTGCTTCAGCGTCGCCTGGAGCATCAGCGACATCTTCCCCGAGCCGATGTAACCAGCCGGCACCCGGGGAGGGCCCGGGGCCGGGGGGGGGCCCCCCCGGCCCGCCCCCCCCCCCATTGAGGGGGGGTCGGTTGGGGGGCCCGGGGGGTAG
>NZ_JBHWVJ010000014.1:0-116086 GCF_042736725.1 Streptomyces sp. NPDC060028
TTGTACTCACCCGCAGTACATCGACTGGGGCTTTCCTCCGGGCGCTTCCTTCGTTTCCAACTCTACCAGATCATTTCCGCGCCGTTTCCGGATTGGATTTGAATTCGGTGGCCGTTGGGGGCCTTTGCCTTTCGGCGCTCCACCACATTAGCGCTTATCCCGTGCGGCTCATAATCGGGCCGGCGGATTCGAATTCGGGCATGCCGAATAGGACCCCGCCAGGGGTAAGTCGTAGGTAGTGGGTTGGCCGCTCTGGGGGTCTGCCGACAGCAGTGCCCCGTTCAAGCGGCTCGGGCTACGTTAGGCGTCCGCCAGGGGCGAGTCAAGTTGAGCGGCGGCGTGGCGCGTGGGCGCGGTACGGGCTCACCGTCGGGTCGTGGGTGATCCAGTAGCGGTACGGGTGTCCCGCGCCGGCGCCGGCCACTCCGGTACGGGGGCCGTTGCTCACCAGGTCGGCCGGGGTGGCGGTGCCCGTAAGGAGGGACAGGGGGGAATCGGGGCCCGCGCAGAGGTCGGTGCCGTCCAGGGAGCGGTCCACGGCCAGGGCCGTGGCCAGGCGGGCCGGGCCTTTGGCGAGTTCTCGGTCCCCTCTGGCTGAAAGTCGACGTTTACGGGCCAGGTCCGCGCCCACCGTGATCTCCCCCGCGCGCAGCAGCACCCCACTCGCGTGGTCCGGCGGACCGCACACCAGGTTGAGGCTGAACCACATGCCGTAGATGAAGTAGACGTACGCGTGTCCGGGCGGACCGAACATCGACGCGTTGCGGGCCGTGCGGCCGCGGTAGGCGTGGGAGCCCGGGTCGGCCTCTCCCTCGTACGCCTCCACTTCCGTGATGCGCAGTTCGATGGGGCCGTCCGGGCCACGGCGGACCAGGGTGCGGCCGAGGAGGTCCGGGGCCACGGTGAGGACCGGCCGGTCGAAGAAGGCCCGGGGCAGGGGCGTACGGTCGGGGCGCGCGCTCATCCGGTCGAGCGTACTGGAGCGCGTGCACCTGCAACCGGGGCCTAAGGTTCCGCGTTGGTAGGGGGTAGTCGCACGAGCCTTTCAAGGGGAGTCAGAGCATGGGGTTCAAGAAGCTGTTCGCAAGCCTGGGCGCCGGCGGTGCCTCGGTTGACACGGTCATCACCGAGCCGAACGTCGTGCCGGGCGGAATCGTCCAGGGCGAGGTCCGGATCCAGGGCGGATCCGTGGAGCAGCAGATCGAGGGGCTGTCCGTGGGCCTGCAGGCGCGGGTGGAGGTGGAGGGCGGCGACCAGGAATACAAGCAGGACATCGTCTTCACCAAGCAGCGTCTCGGCGGTGCCTTCCAGGTGCAGGCCGGCGCGCTGCACGTGGTGCCGTTCGGACTGGAGATCCCGTGGGAGACGCCGATCACCCACTTCGGGGGGCGGCACCTGCACGGGATGAACATCGGGGTCAGCACCGAGCTGGAGATCGCTCGCGCGGTGGACGCCGGGGACCTGGACGCGATCAACGTGCACCCGGTGCCGGCGCAGCAGGCGATCCTCGACGCCTTCGTGCAGCTGGGCTTCTCCTTCCGCAGTGCGGACATGGAGCGCGGGCACATCCGCGGGACGCGGCAGACGCTGCCCTTCTACCAGGAGATCGAGTTCCTGCCGCCGTCGCAGTACCGGGGGCTGAACCAGGTCGAGCTGACCTTCGTCTCGGACGGCCGTGAGATGGACGTCGTACTGGAGATGGACAAGAAGCCGGGGCTGTTCTCCGAGGGCAGCGACACCTACCGCTGCTTCCAGGTGGGCCTGCAGTCGTACCAGGGGACCGACTGGGCGGCATACCTGAACCAGTGGATCGCCTCCGTCGGTTCGCAGCGCAACTGGTTCTAGGCTCGGCCCGGTACGCGTATCCGATCAGGAGGTACAGCAGTGGCCGAGCAGAACAGGGCGCCCCTTCCGCATGCCTTTCACCCGGAGGTGCACTCCTTCACGGTGACCAGTGCGGATCTCACGCCGGGCGGGGAGCTGGGCGACGCCCAGGCCCTGACGGGTGGGAACGTCTCGCCGCAGCTGCGGTGGGAGGGCTTCCCCGAGGGGACGAAGAGCTTCGCCGTGACGTGCTTCGACCCGGATGCGCCGACAGGCAGCGGGTTTTGGCACTGGGTGCTCTTCGACCTGCCGGTGTCGGTCACGGAGCTGCCGGGCGGGGCGGGGAGCGGGGAGTTCGAGGGGCTGCCGGAGGGGGCCGTGCACGTACGGAACGACTACGGCACGAGGGACTTCGGCGGGGCGGCTCCTCCGCGCGGGGAGCGGCACCGGTACGTGTTCACCGTGTACGCGGTGGACCGGGAGCAGCTCGGCCCGGACGCGGACTCGTCTCCGGCGGTCGTCGGGTTCCATCTGCGTTTCCACGCGCTCGGCCGGGCCCAGCTGATCGGTGAGTACGGGTCCCCCGCGAGCTGATCACCGCGTTCGCCGTTCTCCGAGCGTTTGCCCGGTCCTGGTCTAAAGACGGCCAGGACCGGGCATTTTTATTGCGTTGTCCCGCGTGGCGCGCGCGGCCAGAGTGGTTGCGGGCCGTGCCGCCAGGGTGGTCGCGGGGCCTGCACACGGGAGGTGGGCGAGATGCGGGACACGCTGGTGCTGAATGCGAGCTTCGAGCCGCTGTCGACGGTGACGCTGAACCGGGCCGTGGTCCTGGTGCTGCAGGACAAGGCCGTGGTCGAACAGTCGCATCCCGAGCTGCGTGTGCGCGCGGCCACCATGGAGTTGCCGATGCCGCGGGTGATCAGGCTGTGCAGGTACGTCAGGGTGCCCTTCCGAAGACATGCTCCCTGGTCACGGAGGGGGGTGTTGGTCCGGGACCAGCACCGGTGCGCGTACTGCGGGAAGCGCGCGACGACCGTGGACCATGTGCTTCCGCGGGCGCAGGGAGGCGGGGACACCTGGCTGAACACGGTGGCCTCCTGTGCCGAGGACAACCACCGCAAAGCGGCGCGGACTCCGGAGGAGGCGGGGATGCCGCTGCTGCGCAAGCCCTTCGTGCCGTCTCCGGCGGACGCCATGCTGCTGGCCATGGGCGCGGGTGGGCGTGAGGTGCTGCCCGAGTGGCTGGGGCGTTCCGCATAGCCCTCCTGCCCCGTCTGCCGTGTACGACCGCGCGCTGGGCGGCGTAGTTTCGCTACGTCGCTCAGCGGAGCAGCAGTTGGACGATCGCGAGGACGCCGACGGTCACGATGACCGCGCGCATGGCGGTCGGCGGGAGGCGGCGGCCCACCTTGGCACCGATCTGGCCGCCGATGGTGGAGCCGACGGCGATCAGGAGGACGGCCGTCCAGTCGAATTCCGCGACGAAGAGGAAGAAGACGGCCGCGATGCCGTTCACCATGGCGGCGATGACGTTCTTGACGGCGTTGATGCGCTGGAGTTCCTCGCGGAGCAGCAGGCCCATCAGGCCGAGGTAGAGCACGCCCTGGGCGGCCCCGAAGTAGCCTCCGTACGCGCTGGAGAGCAGCATTCCGCACAGCAGGGCCGGGCCGCCGTCGGGGTTGCCGGTGTCGCCTCCCGCGGCGTCCTGGCGCTTGCGCAGGGCTGCCGCCAGCCTGGGCTGGAGGACGACGAGCACGAGGGCCAGTCCGATCAGGACGGGCACGATCGTGTCGAAGGAGTCGGACGGCAGCGCGAGGAGCAGGACGGCGCCCGTGAGTCCGCCGACGAGGGAGACGGCGCCGAGGCGCAGGATGCGGGCACGCTGGCCCCGGAGCTCCTTGCGGTAGCCGATGGCTCCGCTGATGGCGCCGGGCACGAGGCCGAGGGTGTTGGAGACGTTGGCGGTGACCGGCGGGAGGCCGGTGGCCAGCAGCACCGGGAAGGTGATCAGGGTGCCGGAGCCGACGATCGTGTTGATGGTGCCGGCGCCGATGCCCGCGGCGAAGACCGCGAGTGATTCCCAGATGGACAAGGCCATCCCCTTTGCATGAGTGAGTCGCCTCCCCGCCATGAAGGTCGAGGGGCCTCACTGATCATGCAGCAGGGACGGGCCGCTCAGTCGATGGGGGGCTGTTCGCGGCGCTCCGCGGCCGCCTTGTCGCCCGGGGTGCCGCCGTCCTTGCCGGTGTTCTGCGGGTTGAAGCCCGAACCACTGCCCATGGGGCCGAAGTTGCCCATGGCGCCGGAGAGGCCCTTGAGTGCGTCTCCGATCTCGCTGGGCACGATCCAGAGCTTGTTGGCGTCGCCTTCGGCGAGCTTCGGGAGCATCTGGAGGTACTGGTAGGCGAGGAGCTTCTGGTCGGCGTCGCCGGCGTGGATGGATTCGAAGACCGTACGAATGGCCTGGGCCTCGCCCTCGGCGCGCAGGGCGGCGGCCTTGGCGTCACCTTCGGCGCGCAGGATGGAGGACTGCTTCTCACCCTCGGCGCGCAGGATCTCGGACTGGCGGACACCCTCGGCCTGGAGGATCGCGGCGCGCTTGTCGCGGTCGGCGCGCATCTGCTTCTCCATCGAGTCCTGGATGGAGGTCGGCGGCTCGATGGCCTTGAGCTCGACGCGGTTGACGCGGATGCCCCACTTGCCGGTGGCCTCGTCGAGGACGCCGCGCAGGGCCGCGTTGATCTCCTCGCGGGAGGTCAGGGTCCGCTCCAGGTCCATGCCGCCGATGATGTTGCGCAACGTGGTGACGGTGAGCTGCTCGATGGCCTGGATGTAGCTGGCCACTTCGTACGTCGCGGCGCGGGCGTCGGTCACCTGGTAGTAGATGACGGTGTCGATGTTGACGACCAGGTTGTCCTGGGTGATGACCGGCTGCGGCGGGAAGGGGACGACCTGCTCGCGGAGGTCGATCCGGTTGCGGATCGAGTCGATGAACGGGACGACGATGTTGAGGCCCGCGTTGAGGGTGCGGGTGTAGCGGCCGAATCGTTCGACGATGGCGGCGCTGGCCTGCGGGATCACCTGGATCGTCTTGACCAGTGCGATGAAGACCAGAACCACCAGAATGATCAGGACGATGATGATCGGTTGCATGCGGTTCCCCGTGCCCTTCCGGCTGTCTGTGCTGCCCCGTTGATCGGAGTCTCGCAGACCCCGGGGCGGCGAGTCGGCTGCTTGCTCACATGACGACCGCGGTCGCCCCGTCGATCTCCACCACGTCGACGGACTGGCCGGGTTCGAAACTGGTGTCCGAGTCGAGGGTGCGGGCGGACCAGACCTCGCCGGCGAGCTTGATGCGGCCGCCGCTGCCGTCGACCCGTTCCAGTACGAGGGCGCTTCTGCCCCTCAACGCGTCGATGCCGCTGCGGTGTTGGGGCTTCTGGTTGCGGTGCCGGTTGGCGATCGGGCGGACGACCGCGATGAGCGCGACCGACACGATCACGAAGACCAGGACCTGGGCGACCGCTCCCCCGCCGAGGGCGGCCGTGACGGAGGCCGCCACCGCGCCGACCGCGAACATGCCGAACTCGGGCATCGCGGTCAGGACGAGGGGGATCCCCAGTCCGACCGCGCCGACGAGCCACCACACCCACGCGTTGATGTCCACATGGTCATGGTAGGTCGGTGGGGCACGGTCGGGACAGGGTGCGGGCGGCCGCACTGGCTCCGGCTGCCCGGGGCCGGGGCGGTCACCGCACCGGTCACAGCACTAGCGCAGGGGCAGGCCCTGGGCGGTCCATCGCTCGTTCTCGTTGCGCTCGACGACGAGCGGGAGCCCGAAGCAGAGGGAGAGGTTGCGGGAGGTCAGTTCGAGGTCGATCGGGCCCGCGGCGACGACCTTGCCCTGGCGGATCATCAGGACGTGGGTGAAGCCCGGCGCGATCTCCTCGACGTGGTGCGTGACCATGACCATGGAGGGCGCGAGCGGGTCGCGGGCGAGGCGGCCGAGACGGCGTACGAGGTCCTCGCGGCCACCGAGGTCCAGGCCCGCGGCGGGCTCGTCGAGGAGGAGCAGCTCGGGGTCGGTCATCAGGGCGCGGGCGATCAGGGTGCGCTTGCGCTCGCCCTCGGAGAGGGTGCCGAACTTCCGGTCGAGGTAGTCCGTCATGCCGAGGCGGTCGAGGAACGCGCGGGCGCGCTGCTCGTCGATGTCCTCGTACTCCTCCTGCCAGGTGGCCGTCATGCCGTAGGCCGCGGTGAGCACGGTCTGCAGGACCGTCTGCCGCTTCGGGAGCTTGTCGGCCATCGCGATGCCGGCGACGCCGATGCGGGGGCGCAGCTCGAAGACGTCCACCTTGCCGAGGGTGCTGCCGAGGACGGTGGCGGCGCCCTTGGTGGGGAAGAGGTAGCTCGAGGCGACGTTGAGCAGGGTGGTCTTCCCGGCACCGTTGGGCCCGAGGATCACCCAGCGCTCCCCCTCCTTGACCGACCAGGAGACCTGGTCCACCAGAGCCCGGCCCTCGCGGACCACGGATACGTCCACCAGCTCCAGAACATCGCTCATGAGCGTGTTGTCACCCCTTGCAGTCACGGTTCTGTGCGCGCCTGTAGGCGCGGCCCCAGGGGAAAACCTACGCCACTGCGGGAGGGGTCCGGGGCCGGGGCCGGGTGCGGGGTCCCGGGCGGGGCCGGATCCGTAAAGTGGGGGGATGCTTTTCGAACCACGTTCAGGGCGGCTGGCCGCCTGGGGGAACGCTCTGCTGGCCGGTCTGGTCTCGCCCGACGAGGCCGTGTTGTCGATCGTGGGCGAGGACGCCGTGCACCGGGTGGCGGGGCTGCCGGGGGAATCGGGCCCGGTGGGGCTCACGCTCGCGCTGGGGCGGATGCGGGCGCTGGGGGTGACCGGGCTGCGGATCGCCCTGCCCGCGCCGGGGCATCCGCTGGGGCTGAGCGGCCCGCCGGAGTTCAACGCGCGGGCGCTGGAGGCCGAGGAAGCGGTGGTCTGCGCGGGCGCGGCGCTGGGACTGGTGCCGGAGGTCCATGAGGCGGGTCCCGCGGGTGACGTGCACGTCTCGGTGGTGTGGCACTGCCTGCCGGTACGGGAGGCACCCCCGGCGGACGTGCCGTCGCTGAGCGAGGCCGAGCGGGAGCTGGCGGAGGCGCTGCGCGAGGCGACGACGGCGCTGACCCGGCTGGACGTGGCGGGGTCGGGGCCGGTGGCGGACGCGGCGCTGTCGGCGTACCGGGCGCGGGCGGAGGCGGGGCGGGAGGCGCTGGCTCCGGGGTATCCGCCGCGGGCGGTGCGGGTGCTGGCGCTGGCGCAGCGGGTGGACCTGATGGTGTCGCTGGCGTACGAGAACGGGCACGGGGGTGCGGTGGCCGCCTCCGAGATGGCGGCGCGGGCCGAGGCCTTGCGGCCGGTGGAGCGGGTGGCGCGGCGGGCGCTGGTCGCGGCGTACAACTCCGCCGTTGAGGCGCGCGAGGGCTGAGGCTTCGTTGTGCGGGCCGGGTGCCCGTTGCCGGGGCGGGCGCCCCTTCTGTTGCCGCGGCATGCCGCGGCCCCGCTTCCCGGGGAGAGGTGGGGGGAAGCGGGGCCGGGGTGGACGGGCTCGTCAGGCGTTCACGCCGGTGTTGCCGAAGGCTCCGTTCAGCAGGCCGATCACGTTGATCGTGTTGCCCACCACGTTCACGGGGACGTGGACCGGAGCCTGGAGCAGGTTCCCGGAGGCCACGCCCGGCGAGCTCAGTGCCTCGCCCTCCGCCGACGCACCGCCGTGCGCCGAGGAGATTCCGGCGCCGGCGGCGAGCAGGCCGCCCGCGAGCACGGTGACGGCGGTGGCCTTCTTGAAGTTCTTCACGTTCTCGTCCTCCAGTACGTCTGCCGCGGCCAGCCGCCGCGGCACGTCATGGAGAACGGTCATCCGACGGACCGGATACGCCATGTGGGCGACATACACCCGACCGTATGAATCTCAGTTTGTTGCATGGACGGACCGGTTCAGTCCGTGATCCCGTGCCTGACCGCCCAGAGCGCCGCCTGTGTGCGGTCGGCGACGTCCAGCTTCATCAGGATGTTCGAGACGTGTGTCTTGACCGTCTTCTCCGACAGCACCAGCGCCCGGGCGATCTCCCGGTTGGAACGCCCGTCCGCCATGTGCAGCAGGACCTCCCGTTCGCGGTCCGTCAGGGAGCCGCCGCGGCCCGCCGGGGCGGGCTGGCCGTCCTCGGAGAGCAGGGCCACGGCCACCTCCGGCTGGAGGAGCACGTGGCCGGCGTGGACGGAGCGGATGGCCGCTGCGAGGGCGTCGGGGTCGATGTCCTTGTAGACGTATCCGGCGGCGCCCGCGCGCAGGGCGGGGACGACGGTCCGCTGTTCCGTGAAGCTGGTGACGATCAGCACCCGCGCCGGGTTGTCCAGGGCTCGGAGCCTGCGCAGGGCCTCGATGCCGTCGGTGCCGGGCATCTTGATGTCCATGAGGATCACGTCGGGCCGCAGCTCCTCGGCGCGGGCGACGCCCTCGTCGCCGTCCGGGGCCTCGCCGACGACCTCGATGTCCTCCTGGACCTCCAGGAAGGTGCGCAGGCCGCGCCGGACCACCTGGTGGTCGTCCACCAGCAGCACGCGGACGGGGTGGGGCGTGTCAGCCACCGGGGACCTCCAGTTCGATCGTGGTGCCCGTGCCGGGCTCCGAGTGCACGCTGAGGCGGCCGCCGACGCCGGCCGCCCGGTCCCGCATGGAGACCAGGCCGAGGTGCCGGCCGGCGCTGCGGACGGTGGAAGGGGAGAAGCCCGAGCCGTCGTCGCGGACCGTGAGCACCGCCGCCGCGCCGTCCCGGCGGGTCAGGGTGACCTCGATGCGGCCGGCGCCGGAGTGGCGCAGTGCGTTGTGGAGGGCTTCCTGGGCGACGCGCAGGACCGCTTCCTCCTGGGTCGCGGGCAGGGCCCGTACGCCGTCACAGGTGAAGGTGACGTGCGCGGTGTGCGCGCGGTCCAGGACGCGGACCTGGTTGCGCAGGGTGGCGACCAGGCCGTCCTCGTCCAGGGCGGCCGGGCGGAGCTCGGTGACGGCGGCCCGCAGTTCGTCGGCCGCCTCGGCGGCGAGGAGGGCGACCTGGTGGAGCTCGTCCTTGGCGCGGGCCGGGTCGCGGTCGACGAGGGCGGCGGCGGCCTGGGCGGTCAGGCGCAGCGAGAAGAGCTTCTGGCTGACGGCGTCGTGCAGTTCGTGGGCGAGGCGGGAGCGCTCCTCGGCGATGGTGAGCTCGCGGCTGCGCTCGTAGAGGCGGGCGTTGGTGAGGGCGATGGCCGCGTGCTGGGCGAGGAGGGAGAGGAGTTCCTCGTCCTCGTCGGTGAAGCCGGGCCTCTCGCCGGGGGCGGTCTTCTTGTTCGCGAGGAAGAGGGCCCCGAGGGTCTCCTCGCCGTCCCGGACGGGCAGGCCGAGGAAGTCGGACATCTCCGGGTGGGCGGCGGGCCAGCCCTCGAAGCGGGGGTCCTTGCGTACGTCGGCCAGGCGCTCGGGGCCGCCCTGGTGGAGCATCGCGGCGAGGATGCCGTGCTGGCGGGGCAGCGGGCCGATGCGGCGCCACTGCTCCTCGCTGATGCCGTCCACGACGAACTGGGAGAAGCCGCCGTGGTCGTCCGGGACGCCCAGGGCGGCGTACTCGGCGTCGAGCAGGGCGCGGGCGGAGGCGACGATCGTGCGCAGGACGTCGCGGACCTCGAGGCGCCGGCTCATGGCGAGCAGTGCGGTGCTCACGGCGGCCAGGCCGCTGCGGGGTCCGGTGGGGTTGCTGCGCTGCATGGGGCTCACCGTACTCGCGGCCCTGACCTGCGGGATCGGGCTGCGGCCCTAGGGCGGACGCATATGTGTGCCCTCCTTGGGCACTAGGTCCCGGGGCGCCGGTCTCTGCCTTGAGGAGGAGGGCCGGGGCGAGTTGCTGGTCCTCCGGGCGGAGAACCGGTCACGCATTGCATTGCTGCCGCAACGGACGGTGAGACTGTTACGTGCTCGATGTGAGCCCGGGCATAGGACGCACATCACTTACGAAGTTGCCTAGTGGACAGATAAAGGCCCTGTCAGCGCTGCTGCGCCTAGTGTCTGGCCGGGAAATCCGGGCTCGACGCCAGCCCGTGATCCACTAAGCGGCTTCGTACGTCACACCTTTGCCAGGCGTTTTTGCCACCGCTAAGAATTGCCCTCGTCGCACAGCGCCGCCGGATCCCGGATCCGAACCGGCGCTTTCCTGCGGCCCCCGCGATTCGAAGAGGTTGCCCCGCCATGTCTGCTTCCAGCATTCCCGGTCACAGTCGTCTGACGAAGGCACACAAGCTGTCCGTTGCCGGTGTCGCCACCCTCGGTGCCGCCGCGCTCGCCTTCTCCCTCGTCCCGGCCGGTGCCGGTGAGGCCCAGGCCGTCGCCGTCGCCCCTGTGGCATGGACCCAGGCCGTCGACGGCGCTCAGGCGAAGGCCGTGCAGAAGCACCTCACCGTGCAGCAGGTCGTCGCGGACAAGCAGGCGAAGGACGCGGCGAAGGCCAAGGCCGAGGCCGCCGCGAAGAAGGCCCGCGCCGACAAGGAGGCCGCGAGCCGCTCCGCCGCCCGCACCCCCGTCTTCGCGAACAACCTTGACGGCTGGATCAAGGAAGCCCTCTCCATCATGAAGCGCGAGGGCATCCCCGGCACCTACTCCGGCATCCACCGCAACATCATGCGCGAGTCGAGCGGCAACCCCCGCGCGATCAACAACTGGGACATCAACGCCCAGAACGGCATCCCGTCGAAGGGCCTGCTCCAGGTCATTCCGCCGACCTTCGCCACGTACCACGTCAAGGGTACGAAGTTCGACCTGTACGACCCCGTCGCGAACATCGTCGCCGCGTGCAACTACGCCGCCGACCGCTACGGCTCGATGGACAACGTCAACAGCGCCTACTAGGCCCTGGCGTCCCTCAAGACCCCCCACGCGCCTCAGGGCGGCCCCCGGACTTCCGGGGGCCGCCCTGAGGCGTTTGCGCGTACGGCCCTGCGCGTACGGGTTGCGCGTACGGCGGGGTCGTACGGGCGGTGCTACTTGCGCATGACCTCGGGCTCGTGGCGGCGCAGCAGCCGCTGGACCGCGAAGCCGCAGGCGATGCCGAGCAGCAGCAGGACGATGATGTCCAGGCTCCACTGGCCGATCGAGTGGTCCCACAGCGGGTCGGTGTTGGTGGGGTTGTCGCGGTCCCACGGCGGCATGAGCTTGCCGAGGTTCAGCGTGGTGCCCGCGGCGGCGACGGCCCAGCGGGACGGCATCAGCCAGGCGAACTGCTCCAGACCCACGGAATCGTAGACCTGGAAGAGGATGCCGGTGAAGACGACCTGGATGATCGCGAACATGACCAGCAGCGGCATGGTCTTCTCGGCGGTCTTCACCAGCGAGGAGATCACCAGGCCGAACATCATCGAGGTGAAGCCCAGCGCGATGACCGACACGCACAGCTCGACGGCCGGCGGCATGAGCAGGCCCTCGGCCGGCAGGTCGCGCGGGAAGAAGCCGATCCCGCAGATGACCACGCCCTGGATGGCCGTGATGACGCCGAGGACGATCACCTTCGACATGAGGTACGCCGACCGGGACAGGCCGGTCGCGCGCTCACGCTCGTAGATGACCCGTTCCTTGATCAGCTCACGGACCGAGTTCGCCGCACCCGAGAAGCACATGCCGACGCAGAGGATCAGCATGATCGTGCCCGCGTCGCCGTTGAAGTTCGACGGCGGAGTCGGGGGCGCGAGGCCGAAGGTCGCGGGGATGACCGTGGAGACCACGCCCAGGACAGCGGGCAGGATCAGCATCAGGCCGAGGAAGCCCTTGTCGGAGGCGATGACCGAGACGTAGCGGCGGATCAGGGTCCACAGCTGCGCACCCCAGGCCTGCGGCTTCGGCGGGTTCATCTGCTGCGGGGAGGGCATCGCGACCGACTGCGGGGCGACCGCGTCGATGTCGGCGGCGTACAGCTGGTAGTGCTGCGAGCCCTTCCAGCGGCCGGCCCAGTCGTAGTCGCGGTAGTTCTCGAAGGCGGAGAACACGTCGGCCCACGTGGTGTAGCCGAAGAAGTTCAGCGCCTCGTCCGGCGGGCCGAAGTACGCGACCGAACCGCCCGGGGCCATGACCAGCAGCTTGTCGCAGATGGCCAGCTCGGCGACCGAGTGGGTGACGACCAGGACCGTGCGGCCGTCGTCGGCGAGGCCGCGCAGCAGCTGCATGACGTCGCGGTCCATGCCCGGGTCGAGGCCGGAGGTCGGCTCGTCCAGGAAGATCAGCGACGGCTTGGTGAGCAGCTCCAGGGCCACGGACACGCGCTTGCGCTGACCACCCGAGAGCGAGGTGATCTTCTTGTCCTTGTGGATGTCGAGCTTGAGCTCGCGCAGCACCTCGTTGATACGGGCGGCTCGCTCGGACTCGGCGGTGTCGCCGGGGAAGCGGAGCTTGGCCGCGTACTTGAGCGCGGTGCTGACCTTCAGCTCCTTGTGCAGGATGTCGTCCTGCGGGACCAGGCCGATGCGCTGGCGGAGCTCCGCGAACTGCTTGTACAGGTTGCGGTTGTCGTAGAGGACGTCGCCCTCGTTGGCCGGACGGTAGCCGGTCAGCGCCTTGAGCAGGGTCGACTTGCCCGAGCCGGAGGGGCCGATGACGCCGATGAGCGACTTCTCCGGGACGCCGAAGGTGACGTCCTTGAGGATCTGCTTGCCGCCGTCGACCGTGACCGTGAGGTGGCGGGCCGAGAACGAGACGTCGCCGGTGTCGACGAACTCCTCGAGGCGGTCGCCGACGATCCGGAACGTCGAGTGGCCGACGCCGACGATGTCGTTCGGGCCGAGCAGCGCCGTGCCGGACTTGGCCAGCGGCTGACCGTTGACGTAGGTGCCGTTGTGGCTGCCGAGGTCGTGGATCTCGAAGCGGCCGCCCGGCATCGAGCGGAACTCGGCGTGGTGGCGGGAGACCTGGAGGTCGGAGACCACCAGCTCGTTCTCCAGCGCACGGCCGATCCGCATGACGTGGCCCAGCGCGAGCTGGTGGAACGTCGTCGGGCTGCGGTCGCCGTAGGCGGGCGCCGCGCCCTGTGCCGGGCGGGGCGTGGCGGAGCCGGCGCCGCCCTGCTGATGCGGCACGTGCGGCTGCTGCGGCTGCTGCTGTTCCCAGGCCTGCTGGGGCTGCTGCTGGGCCGGAGGCTGGTAGGCCGGGGCCTGCGGCTGCGCGTAGGCCGCCGCCGGTGACTGCTGCATCTGCTGGGCCACGGCCGGCTGCGGCGCCGCGGCGGCGACAGGATTCAGCCGCGGGCCGTCGGTGGCGTTGCCCAGGTGTACCGGCGTGCCGGGTACGAGTTCGGCCTGCTGGACCCTCGCCCCGTGCACATAGGTGCCGTTGGTGCTGCCGTGGTCCTCGATGCCCCAACCCCGGCCGTTCCAGCTGATGGTGGCGTGCCGCCACGACACCCGGGCGTCATCGATCACCACATCTCCCTGAGGATCACGCCCCAGCGAGTACGACCTGGACGGATCGAGCGTCCAGGTCCTTCCATTCAATTCCAGTACGAGTTCCGGCACTCCAGCCCCACTTAAGTCCCCCGAGAATCCCCCATGACGTCAGGGAGTCTAGGGATGGCGAACATCCGGGGGAACTATTTCAGGCCCGGGGCCACAAGTGGAATCGGGGCCGCGCGGCGGCCTCCGCGCCCGCCCCCGGACGGGGTCGAAAGGCACCCGGAGAGTGCGATACGGGACTTCTCGCCCCGTCGCCGGCCCCGCCCGCGGACCGGGAGCGGGCCGGGAGCGGGCCGCCGGGCGACCTGCGCGTTCAAGACGTGGGACGGGGGTCCTGTCCGGGAGGCCGGGGGGATACGGTGAGATCACCATGAGCGCTTCGCAGACCTCCGACGTCCCCACCCTCCTCGTCAAGATCTTCGGCAAGGACCGTCCCGGGATCACCGCCGGGCTGTTCGACACCCTCGCCGCCTACTCCGTCGATGTCGTCGACATCGAGCAGGTCGTCACCCGCGGCCGCATCGTCCTGTGCGCCCTCGTCACCAAGCCCGCCGGAAACACCGACGGCGAGCTGCGGGCCACCGTCCACAGCTGGGCAGAGTCGCTCAAGCTCCAGGCCGAGATCCTCTCCGGCACCGGTGACAACCGGCCGCGCGGCAGTGGCCGCTCCCACGTCACCGTGCTCGGCAACCCGCTCACCGCCGAGTCCACGGCCGCCATCGCCGCCCGGATCACCGCGACCGGCGGCAACATCGACCGTGTCTTCCGCCTGGCGAAGTATCCGGTGACGGCGGTGGAATTCGCCGTCTCCGGCACCGAGACCGAGCCGCTGCGCACCGCTCTGGCCACCGCCGCCGCGCAGATCGGCGTCGATGTCGCCGTGGTCTCGGCAGGTCTGCACCGGCGGGCCCAGCGCCTGGTCGTCATGGACGTGGACTCGACCCTGATCCAGGACGAGGTCATCGAGCTGTTCGCCGCGCACGCCGGCTGCGAGGCCGAGGTCGCCGAGGTCACCGCGCGGGCCATGCGGGGCGAGCTGGACTTCGAGCAGTCGCTGCACGCCCGCGTGGCCCTGCTGGCCGGGCTGGACGCCTCCGTCGTGGACAAGGTCCGCTCCGAGGTCCGGCTCACTCCCGGCGCCCGGACCCTGATCCGCACCCTGAAGCGGCTCGGCTACCAGGTGGGTGTGGTCTCCGGCGGGTTCACGCAGGTCACGGACGACCTGCGGGAGCGGCTCGGCCTGGACTTCGCCTCCGCCAACACCCTCGAGATCGTGGACGGCAAGCTGACCGGCAAGGTCGTCGGCGAGATCGTGGACCGGGCCGGCAAGGCCCGGCTGCTGCGCCGCTTCGCCGCGGAGGCCGGCGTACCGCTGGCCCAGACGGTGGCCATCGGCGACGGCGCCAACGACCTGGACATGCTGAACGCGGCCGGGCTGGGCGTGGCGTTCTGCGCCAAGCCGGTGGTCCGCGAGGCCGCGGACACCGCGGTGAACGTGCCGTTCCTGGACGCGGTGCTGTACCTGCTGGGGATCACCCGGGAAGAGGTCGAGGCCGCCGACCTGGCCTGAGGCCCCCGATACGCGAGGAGGGCCCGGCGCACATCCGAGCGCCGGGCCCTCCTCGCGTGCGTACGGCCGGTCAGTGATCCTTGGGCGTCCAGAAGTCCAGCAGCGTGCCCACCCCGTGCTGGACCGACTTCCACGAGCCGGTGAAGGAGATCACGGCGAGCGCGGCGGTCGGGAATCCGGTACGGGTCATCCGCGCGAGGGTGTCGCCCTGCGCGCGTCCCGCGAGGGCGTCGGCGAGGGCGTGCATGCCGGGGTTGTGGCCGATGACGAGGAGGTTGGAGACCTCGTCGGAGGTCTCGTTCAGCAGCGCGATGAGCTCGCCCGGCGAGGCCTCGTAGAGCCGCTCCTCGTACGCGGTCTTCGGTCGGTGCGGCAGTTCCTGGACGGCCAGCTTCCAGGTCTCGCGGGTGCGGGCGGCGGTGGAGCAGAGGGCCAGGTCGAAGGCGATGCCGGTTTCGGCCAGCTTCAGACCGACGGCCGGTGCGTCCTTGCGGCCTCGCTCCGCCAGCGGACGGTCGTGGTCGGACACCTCGGGCCAGTCGGCCTTGGCGTGCCGGAGGAGGGCGATCCTGCGGGGTGTGTCGGCGCTCATGGCTCCCAGCTTGGCATGAAACGAGCCATGGGGCGCAGGGTGTTGGGGTGCCCGGCCCCGGGGGCGGGGCGCGCCCGGGCGCGCGGCCGGGCGCGCGGGCTCGTAGGCGGTGGTGCGGGGTCAGTGGACGGCGCGCAGCACCTGTTGGACGACCTGGACCAGGGTGCCGCCCTCGCTCGCGGGGGTCCCGGACGCGGCGTGGGCCTGGCCGGATCCGGCGAGGAGCAGCAGGAGGAGGCCGAAGGCGAGCGCGGGCAGGGCCAGCCCCCACCAGTGCAGGCGGGCGCCGGCGCCGATGGCCGTGGCGCGGGACGGGGTGTGTGCGGGGGCCGACATGGCCGCCTCCGTGGGTGTGCGGGTGGGACGGGCTCTCTGTCTTCGAATCTATGGATCCGAAGGAGCCCTGCCCATCCGGGGCACACCCCACTTCACCCTGAGCCTGGCCCCCTAGGGGTTGGTGGGGGTAGCCCTACCAACCCCGGCCGGGGCGCGGTGTCACGGGGAGGCGAGCGTCGCGATGATGGCGATGATCACGGTCACGAGGAGCATCGCGCCGAGCACGAGGCCGAGCTTCTTGTGGCCGTTCTGGGGGTTCGGTTCGAGTACGGGCGACATGCCGTTCAGTCTCGCATGCCGCATTCGTCCTCGATCGTGCGGTCCCGGCCCGCCAGGATGCCGAGGGCGATCTGCGGGACCAGCAGTCCGGCCATCAGGGCGAGGGGCAGGTCCCAGCCGCCGCTGTGCTGGTAGAGGGTGCCGATGACGAGCGGTCCGGGGATGGAGATGAGGTATCCGGTGCTCTGGGCGAAGGCGGAGAGCTTGACGACGCCGGCCGGGGACTTGGCGCGCAGTCCGATCATCGTGATGACGAGCGGGAAGGCGCAGTTGGAGATGCCGAGCAGCAGGGCCCAGGCCCAGGCGCCTGCGGCGGGGGCGAAGTAGAGCCCGAGGTAGCCGGCGAGGCCGAACAAGCCGAGGACGACGGCGATGGGGCCCTGGTTCCTCATCCGGCCGGCCAGGCCCGGGATGACGAAGGCGAGCGGGACCCCCATGACCATGGTGACGGCGAGCAGGACTCCGGCGGTGCCCGGGGAGACGCCGGCGTCGCGGAAGATCTGCGGGAGCCAGCCCATGGTGACGTAGGCGCCGGTGGCCTGGAGGCCGAAGTACGAGGCCAGGGCCCATGCGGTGCGGCTGCGGACGACGCGCGGTCCGGCGTCGGGGCGTACCGACGCGGCGGGGGCGGCGGCCTTCTCCCGGCGGGCGGCGGTGGCGATGGCCAGCCAGGGCAGTACGGCGGCCAGCGCGAGCACGGCCCAGATCAGCAGGCCGGTGCGCCAACTGCCTCCGAGGGCGGCGGTCATCGGGACGGTGGCGGCGGCGGCCAGCGAGGTGCCGGCGGCCAGGGCCATGGAGTACAGGCCGGTCATGGTGCCGACGCGGTCCGGGAACCAGCGCTTGACGATCACCGGGAGGAGCACGTTGGTCAGGGCTATGCCGGCGAGCGAGAAGGCGCTGGCGGCGAGGAACCCGGCGGCGTTGGTCGCGAAGGGGCGGATCAGCAGTCCGGTGGCGACGGCCGCCATGCCGGCGCAGACGACGGCGGCGGGGCCGAAGCGGCGGGAGAGCCGGGGTGCGGTGATGCCGAAGACGGCGAAGCAGAGGGCGGGTACGGAGGTGATGAGTCCGGCGACGGTGCCGCTCATGCCGAGGCCGGTGCGGGTCTCCTCGAAGAGGGCGCCGAGGCTGGTGATGGCGGGCCGCAGGTTGAGGGCGGCCAGCACGATTCCGACGATGAGCACCGGGCCGAGCCACGTGGGGGCGACGTGGACGGGGGCGGGAAGGGGCCGGCCGGCGCTGCTGCGCACGGCCGCCGGGCGGCTCAGGGTCTGGATTTCTTCGTCGGACATTCACCCATCATAGAATCATGGGATGATTGGTTGTCCAGTCGTCGTGCCCGTCGGCTCCCGCCGGCTCCCGTCGGCTCCCGCCGCCCTTGAGAGGAACCCATGCCGCTGACCTCGCCACGGCGCTCCGCCCTCGTCGACCAGGTGATCACCCAGCTGCGGAACCAGATCACCTCCGGCGAGTGGCCCGTCGGCGCCCGGATCCCCACCGAGCCGGAGCTGGTGGAGCTGCTCGGCGTCGCCCGCAACACCGTGCGGGAGGCCGTGCGGGCCCTGGCGCACAACGGCCTGCTGGACATCCGGCAGGGGTCGGGCACGTACGTCGTCGCCACGAGCGAGCTGGCCGGGGTGATGCACCGGCGCTTCGCCGGGGCCGACCCGCGGCACATCGCGGAGCTGCGCTCGACGCTGGAGTCCTCGGCGGCCCGGCTGGCGGCCGAGCGGCGGACCGACCGGGACCTCGTACAGCTGGACGCGCTGCTGGCGCGGCGCGAGGAGGCCTGGGCGGGCGGGGACGCGGAGGTGTTCGTCGCGGCGGACGTGGCCCTGCACATGGCGGTGGTGGCGGCTTCGCACAACGACGTGCTGATCGAGCTCTACGCGGACCTCGGCGACCTGGTGGCGGACTGGC
Organism: Streptomyces sp. NPDC060028; assembly: GCF_042736725.1. Taxonomy (NCBI): domain Bacteria; kingdom Bacillati; phylum Actinomycetota; class Actinomycetes; order Kitasatosporales; family Streptomycetaceae; genus Streptomyces; species Streptomyces sp. NPDC060028. The sequence continues at coordinate 18,043 of NZ_JBHWVJ010000014.1, forward strand.
TGCGCACGGACGTCGGCAGCGAGCTGAGGCCGGAGGCCCATCTGGACCACGCCCGGCTGATCGAGGCGGTCCGGCGCGGGGACGGGGACACGGCCGCCTCGGAGGCGGCGGGCTACCCGTACGTCTGCCTGAATGAGAAGGCCCGCTGAAGCTCAGGGGCGCTGGTGGCTCACCCAGGCGGTGCGGACTTCCTTCCAGCAGCGGCTGGTGAGCTCGACGCGGCCGGCCGGGCCGAGGGCCACGGCGGCGCCGTCCCCGTCCACGTCCCACCAGCGGTCGCACTCCACGTGCAGGCGGACCAGGTCGGTCTCGGGGAAGCTGTTGTGGCAGTACGCGACCACCTGCGAGCCCGTGATCACGGTCTCGCAGTCGGCCCCGAAGAGCTCCCGGGCGGCGTCCGGCGCGGGGCGTACGGGCGGTTCGGCGGGGATCTCGGCCAGGTCCACGACGGCCGGGGCCACGACGGCCGGGGCCACGATCTCCGGGCCGGGCGCGGGGTCGTCGGCGTCGGGCTGCGCGACGGCTCCCGGGACCACGAATCCGGTCAGGACCACCGAGGTGACCAGCAGCGATACCGCTCGGCTCCGCCTCGCGCGCACTCCCGTACCTCCGCCCGCAGGAGCCGGGAAGATCCCGACCAGGTCAGTTTGCAGGGGAATGTCCCAGTTTTCGACTCGGGAAGATCCGGTCAGACGCCGAAAATCTGATCGAGTGAGCGGCCCTCGGCGGGGCTCGCCACCAAAAACGGCGGCGGCCGCGCCTCCGAGAAGGAAGACGCGGCCGCCGCCGTACGGATGGATGGAGCGCGCCCGGGGGCGGGCCCGCGATCGATGCGGTCAGGCACCCATCGCGTGCAGGCCGCCGTCCACGTGGACGATCTCGCCGGTGGTCTTGGGGAACCAGTCCGACAGCAGGGCCACGACGCCCCTGCCCGCCGGCTCCGGGTCGCTCATGTCCCACTCCATCGGGGAGCGGTGGTTCCAGACGTCCGCCAGCTCGGAGAAGCCGGGGATGGACTTCGCGGCCATCGAGCCGATCGGACCGGCCGAGACCAGGTTGCAGCGGATCTTCTCCTTGCCCAGGTCGCGGGCGAGGTAGCGGCTGGTGGCCTCCAGGGCCGCCTTGGCCGGACCCATCCAGTCATACTGCGGCCACGCGTACTGCGCGTCGAAGGTCAGGCCGACGACGGCCGCGCCCTCCGCCGGGAAGAGCGGCTTGCAGGCCATGGTCAGCGACTTCAGCGAGAACGCCGAGACGTGCATCGCGGTCGCGACCGACTCGAAGGGGGTGTTCAGGAAGTTGCCGCCCAGGGCGTCCTGCGGCGCGAAGCCGATGGAGTGGACGACGCCGTCGAGGCCGCCGAGCTCCGCGCGGACGAGGTCCTCCAGCCGGGCCAGGTGCTCGTCGTTGGTGACGTCGAGCTCGATCACCTTGGCGGGCTTGGGCAGCTTGCGGGCGATTCGCTCGGTCAGCGTCGGCCGCGGGAACGCGGTGAGGATGACCTCGGCGCCCTGCTCCTGGGCCAGCCGGGCGGTGTGGAAGGCGATGGACGACTCCATCAGCACCCCGGTGATGAGGATGCGCTTGCCGTCGAGAATTCCGCTCATGGTGATCAGTGACCCATGCCCAATCCGCCGTCAACGGGAATGACGGCTCCAGTGATGTACGCGGCGTTGTCGGACGCCAGGAAGCTCACGGCCGCCGCGATCTCCTCGGGCTGCGCGTAGCGGCCCAGGGGCACCTGGCCGACGATGCCCGCGCGCTGCTCGTCGGTGAGCACCTTCGTCATGTCGGTGTCCACGAAACCGGGGGCGACGACGTTGAAGGTGATGTTGCGGGAGCCCAGTTCCCGGGCGAGGGAGCGGGCGAAGCCGACCAGGGCCGCCTTGGAGGCGGCGTAGTTGGCCTGGCCCGCCGAGCCAAGCAGTCCGACCACCGAGGAGATCAGGACGACGCGGCCCTTCTTGGCGCGCAGCATGCCGCGGTTGGCCCGCTTGACCACGCGGAAGGTGCCGGTGAGGTTGGTGTCGACGACCGACGCGAAGTCCTCCTCGGACATCCGCATGAGCAGGGTGTCCTTGGTGATGCCGGCGTTGGCCACCAGCACCTCGACGGCGCCGTGCTTGTCCTCGATCTCCTTGTAGGCCTGCTCCACCTGCTCGGAGTCGGTGATGTCGCAGCGCACGGCCAGCACGCCGAGCGCGGCGAGCTCCGCCGGCGGCTCGCCCGACCGGTACGTGATCGCGACCTTGTCCCCGGCCTCCGCGAAAGCTCGGGCGATGGCGAGGCCGATGCCCCGGTTACCTCCGGTGACGAGAACCGAGCGGCTCAACGGATCACCCTTTCGACTAGCGGCTCTGAATACCAAAAACCTATAGGTCGCATCGCCCGTACGGAGAATCGGGCTCCCACAGGGCCTTGGGACGGGCTCTGTCGAGTCCCTACAGAAAGAAGTAGGCACAACAGCCGCGAGCGCGACATGATCGAGGCGACCGGCCCCGACCCCGGGAGGACTTCCGTGCCCCATTCCATCGACGCGGCCTTCACCGCGCTGCCCTTGCGGGCGCTCGCCGACGCGGCGCTCGCGCGGGCCCGCGCGCTGGGCGCCGACCATGCCGACTTCCGGCTGGAGCGGATCCGCAGCGCCTCCTGGCGGCTGCGCGACGCCAAGCCCTCCGGAGGGTCCGACACCACCGACCTGGGATACGCGGTCCGGGTCGTGCACGGGGGCAGCTGGGGGTTCGCCTCCGGTGTGGACCTGACCATGGACGGCGCCGCCAAGGTGGCCTCGCAGGCCGTGGCCATGGCGAAGCTGTCGGCCCAGGTGATCAAGGCGGCGGGTTCGGGCGAGCGGGTCGAGCTCGCGGACGAGCCGGTGCACGCGGACCGGACGTGGATCTCGGCGTACGACGTGAACCCGTTCGAGGTACCGGACGCGGAGAAGGCGGCGCTGCTCGCCGACTTCAGCTCCCGGCTGCTGGCGGCCGAGGGCGTGGCCCACGTGGACGCCTCGCTGCTCGCCGTCCACGAGAACAAGTTCTACGCCGACACCGCGGGCACCTCCACCACCCAGCAGCGGGTCCGGATCCACCCGCAGCTCACCGCGGTCGCCGTGAACGCCGCCACGGGCGAGTTCGACTCGATGCGCACCATCGCCCCGCCGGCCGGGCGCGGCTGGGAGTACCTGACCGGCACCGGCTGGGACTGGAACGCCGAGCTGGAGCAGATCCCCGGCCTGCTCGCCGAGAAGATGCGGGCGCCGAGCGTCGAGGCCGGCCGCTACGACCTGGTCGTGGACCCGTCCAACCTGTGGCTCACCATCCACGAGTCGATCGGGCACGCCACCGAGCTGGACCGGGCGCTGGGCTACGAGGCGGCGTACGCGGGGACCTCCTTCGCCACCTTCGACCAGCTGAACAAGCTCCGGTACGGCTCCTCGATCATGAACGTGACGGGTGACCGGACCGCCGAGCACGGGCTGGCGACCGTCGGCTTCGACGACGAGGGCGTCGAGGGGCAGAGCTGGGACCTGGTCAAGGACGGCACGCTGGTCGGCTACCAGCTGGACCGGCGGATCGCGAAGCTGACCGGCCTCGGGCGCTCCAACGGCTGCGCCTTCGCCGACTCCCCCGGGCACGTGCCGGTGCAGCGGATGGCGAACGTCTCGCTGCAGCCGGATCCGGGCGGGCTGTCCACGGAGGACCTGATCGGCGGGGTGGAGCGCGGGATCTACGTGGTCGGCGACCGCTCCTGGTCGATCGACATGCAGCGCTACAATTTCCAGTTCACCGGTCAGCGGTTCTTCCGGATCGAGAACGGCAGGCTGGCCGGTCAGCTGCGCGACGTCGCGTACCAGGCGACGACCACCGAATTCTGGGGCTCGATGGAGAAGGTCGGCGGCCCCCAGACCTACGTCCTGGGCGGCGCCTTCAACTGCGGAAAGGCCCAGCCGGGTCAGGTCGCGGCCGTCTCGCACGGCTGCCCGTCCGCGCTGTTCCGCGACGTGAACATCCTGAACACCACGCAGGAGGCGGGACGCTGATGTCGACGAGTCGCACGATCAAGCCCCACGAGATCGTCGAGCGGGCCCTGGAGCTCTCCACCGCTGACGGCTGCGTCGTCATCGCCGACGAGGAGTCCACCGCCAACCTGCGCTGGGCGGGCAACGCGCTCACCACCAACGGCGTCACCCGCGGCCGGACCCTGACGGTCATCGCGACGGTCGACGGCAAGGAGGGCACGGCCTCGGGGGTCGTCTCGCGCTCCGCCGTCACCGCCGCGGACCTGGAGCCGCTGGTACGGGCCGCCGAGGCGGCCGCCCGGGGGGCGGGCCCCGCGGAGGACGCCCAGCCGCTGGTGACCGGGACCCCGGCCTCGCCGGACTTCACCGACGCCCCGGCGGAGACCTCCCCGGCGGTGTTCGCCGACTTCGCCCCGGCGCTCGGCGAGGCCTTCGCCCGGGCCCGGGCGGGCGGCCGGGAGCTGTACGGCTTCGCCAACCACGTGCTGGTGTCCACGTACGTCGGCACCTCCACCGGGCTGCGGCTGCGCCACGACCAGCCCAAGGGCACCCTCGAACTGAACGCGAAGTCCCCCGACCGGCAGCGCTCCGCCTGGGCGGGCCGCGCCACCCGGGACTTCAAGGACGTGGACCCGACCGTGCTGGACGCGGAGCTCGCCGTACGCCTGGGCTGGGCGGAGCGGAAGATCGAGCTGCCCGCCGGACGGTACGAGACCCTGCTGCCGCCGACGGCCGTGGCGGACCTGCTGATCTACCAGATGTGGTCGGCGGCGGCCCGCGACGCCGTGGAGGGCCGGACGGTCTTCTCCAAGCCCGGCGGCGGCACCCGGCTCGGCGAGAAGCTCTCCGAGCTGCCGCTGACCCTGCGCAGCGACCCGAACGCTCCCGGGCTGGAGTCCGCGCCGTTCGTCATCGCGCACAGCTCGGGCGACGACGCCTCGGTCTTCGACAACGGCCTGCCGGTCCCGGCGACCGAGTGGATCAGCGGCGGCGAGCTGGCCCGGCTGACCACGACCCGGCACAGTGCGGGCCTGACCGGGCTGCCGGTCTCCCCCGCCTTCGGGAACCTGATCCTGGACGGGGGCGGCGACAAGTCGCTGGAGGAGATGGTGGCCGCCACCGAGAGGGGGCTGCTGCTGACCTGCCTCTGGTACATCCGCGAGGTGGACCCGGCCACGCTGCTGCTCACGGGCCTGACCCGGGACGGCGTCTACCTGGTGGAGAACGGCCAGGTCGTCGGCGAGGTCAACAACTTCCGCTTCAACGAGTCGCCGGTGGACCTGCTGTCGCGGGCCACGGAGGCCGGGCGGACCGAGAAGACCCTGCCGCGCGAGTGGAGCGACTGGTTCACCCGGGCCGCGATGCCGGCCCTGCGCATCCCGGACTTCAACATGAGCTCGGTCAGCAAGGGGGTCTGACCCCCATAGACTGAGACGGCAATCCCATCATTCGAAGGAGTCGAAAGACCGTGACGGACATCGTCGACGAACTGAAGTGGCGCGGGCTCTTCGCCCAGTCCACCGATGAAGAAGCGCTGCGCAAGGCCTTCGCGGACGGTCCGGTCACGTTCTATTGCGGCTTCGACCCGACCGCGGCCTCGCTGCACGTGGGGCACCTGGTCCAGGTGCTCACCGTGCGCCGGCTCCAGCTGGCCGGCAACCGGCCGCTGGCGCTGGTCGGCGGGGCCACCGGCCAGATCGGCGACCCGCGGCCGACCGCCGAGCGGACGCTGAACGACCCGGAGACCATCGCGAACTGGGTGACGCGGCTGCGCACCCAGATCGAGCCGTTCCTGTCCTTCGAGGGCGAGAACGCGGCGGTCATGGTGAACAACCTGGACTGGACGGCGGGCATGTCCGCCATCGAGTTCCTCCGGGACATCGGCAAGCACTTCCGCGTCAACAAGATGCTGACGAAGGACTCGGTCGCCCGGCGTCTGGAGTCCGACCAGGGCATCAGCTACACGGAGTTCAGCTACCAGCTGCTCCAGGGCATGGACTTCCTGGAGCTGTACCGGCGCCACGGCTGCGTGCTGCAGCAGGGCGGGTCCGACCAGTGGGGCAACCTGACGGCCGGTCTCGACCTGATCCACCGTCTGGAGCCGGGGGCGCAGGTGCACGCGCTGGCCACCCCGCTGATGGTCAAGGCGGACGGCACCAAGTTCGGCAAGTCCGAGAGCGGCGCCGTCTGGCTCGACCCGGAGATGACCACCCCGTACGCGTTTTACCAGTTCTGGCTGAACGTGGACGACCGGGACATCTCCACCTACATGCGGATCCTGTCCTTCAAGTCCCGCGAGGAGCTTGAGGAGCTGGAGGCCCAGACCGCCGAGCGGCCGCAGGCGCGCGCCGCCCAGCGGGCGCTGGCCGAGGAGCTGACGACGCTGGTGCACGGCGCCGGCCAGACCGCCGCCGTGATCGCCGCGTCGAAGGCGCTGTTCGGTCAGGGCGAGCTGACGGAGCTGGACGAGGCCACCTTGGCGGCGGCCCTGTCGGAGCTGCCGCACGCGAAGGTCGCCGAGCTCGGCCTGGTGGTCGACCTGTTGGCGGAGACCGGGTTGGTGGCCAGCAAGTCGGCCGGGCGCCGGACCGTGAAGGAGGGCGGTGCCTACGTGAACAACGTGAAGGTCACCGCCGAGGACGCGGTCCCCGCCAAGGAGGACCTGCTGCACGGACGCTGGCTGGTGCTGCGCCGCGGCAAGAGGAACCTGGCCGCGGTCGAGGTCACGGGCTGACCGCTCGTACGCCTGGACGCCTGTAAGAGCGCGGCACGGCGGAGGGGCCGGTTCGGACGCATGGTCCGACCGGCCCCTCCGGCATGTCCCGGGTCCGCAGGCGGCCTCAGGTCATCTGACGCTTGTTGCCCCGGACCGACATGTAGATCATGTCGCCGAGTCCGACGATGAGGACGGCTCCGGCAAGCTGCAGCAAGTGCCGGATCCAGTCGATGCCCTTGGTGTCGTTGACACCGATCCAGGTGGCGACGGCGTTGCCGAGCACGCCGCCGATGATGCCGAAGATCACGGTGAGCCAGAGGGGCTGGTGCTGCTTTCCCGGCAGGATGGCCCGGGCTATGAGACCCAGCACAAAACCGACGATGATCGCCCACAACCAATGCATGTCGAGCCTCCTCCTGGCGCGTTGTGCGCATGTGCGCCCAGTCTCGGCCCGTCCGGCGTACGGCGCATTTCGGACGGCTCCGTTCGGGGGACACCCGCTCTCCCCGGCTCTGGACGCCGGGCGTACGGTGGAAGGGTCCGGGCCGGGGAGTGTCCGGCGGTCGATCGGGTGGTGGATTGTGCAGCGGACGAAACGGAACGGGGCCGAGGTCTTCCGGATCACCGGAGCGCGGATGGGGCTCGCCGAGGACGTGCGGGGCCGTCAGCGCCGATACGTGATCTCGATGGGCGTCAGGACCCTGTCGGTCATCGCGACCGTGGTCTTGTGGAACGTGCAGCGACCCGTGGCGATCGTGACGCTGGTCGCGGGCGCCCTGCTGCCGTACGTGGCGGTGGTCATCGCCAACGCGGGGCGCGAGTCGGCGCCCTCGCTGCCCTCTCACTTCGTCCCGGCTCCGGTGCACCCGGCCTTGGAGACGGGAAACCTCAAGGAAAGCTCAGATCAATCATGACGTTCCGGTGCACCGCACCGGGTCCTGCGTGACATACTGCCTACGCGCTCCGCATCCCCCGTCGGAGCGACGGACCGACGCCGGGCAGCTCCCCCCGTGGCTGCTCGGCGTCGCCTTCCCGTTTCAGGGGTTTGTAGGGTTGAGGCGTGAACTCCCCTGACTCCCCCGGCTTCCCTGACTTCTCCGGCTCCTCCGGGACCGACGCCGTCCCCACCTGCTCCGCCAAGGGCTGCCGCGACGCGGCCGTCTGGGTCCTGGCGTGGAACAACCCTAAGCTGCACGCGCCGGAGCGCCTCAAGACCTGGCTGGCGTGCGAGGAGCACCGCGAACCCCTCTCCCGGTTCCTGGGGGTCCGCGATTTCCTCAAGGACGTCGTGAAGCTCGACGAGTGGGTGCAGCCGGAGGGCTCGGAGCGCGGCTGAGCGTCTGTGCGGCTCAGCGGCTCAGCGGCTCAGCCGCCGATCGCCGACATCGGGCGGTCGGGCTGGAGGAAGGACGGGTCGTCCAGACCGGACCCCGCCTTCTTGCCCCACATCGCCAGCTTCCACAGCCGGGCGATCTCCTCGTCCGGCGCGCCCGAGCGCAGGGCGGCGCGCAGGTCCGACTCCTCGGTGGCGAACAGGCACGTACGGACCTGGCCGTCGGCGGTGAGCCGCGTACGGTCGCAGGCCCCGCAGAAGGGGCGGGTGACGGAGGCGATGACGCCGACGGTGGCCGGGCCGCCGTCGACGACCCAGCGCTCGGCCGGGGCGGAGCCGCGCTCGTCGGCGCCTTCCTCGGTGAGCGTGAAGCGGGTGCGCAGGGACTCCAGGATGTCCCCGGCGGTGATCATGCCGTCGCGCTTCCAGCCGTGCTGGGCGTCGAGCGGCATCTGCTCGATGAAGCGGAGCTCGTACTCGTTCTCCACGGCCCAGGCGAGCAGGTCGGGGGCCTCGTCGTCATTGAGCCCGGGCATCAGGACGGCATTGACCTTCACCGGGGTGAGGCCGGCCTCGCGAGCCGCCGCCATGCCGTCGATGACGTCGTGGTGACGGTCGCGCCGGGTGAGGGTCTTGAAGACGTCGGGCCGCAGGGTGTCCAGGGAAACGTTTACCCGGTCCAGGCCCGCGGCCTTCAGTGCCCCGGCCGTGCGCTTGAGGCCGATGCCGTTGGTGGTCAGCGACATCCGGGGGCGGGGCTCCAGGGCCGCGCACTGCTCGACGATCCCGACCAGGCCGGGCCGCAGCAGCGGCTCGCCGCCGGTGAAGCGGACCTCGGTGATCCCGAGCTGCGTGACCGCGATGCGGATCAGCCGGACGATCTCTTCGTCGCTGAGCAGATCGGACTTGCCGAGCCACTGCAGACCCTCCTCGGGCATGCAGTAGGTACAGCGCAGGTTGCACCGGTCGGTGAGTGAGACGCGCAGGTCAGTGGCCACGCGGCCGTAGGTGTCGAGAAGCACTGTGGGCCTCCTCCCCTTGTCCGGTTGTGTGAAGGTTCGCGCCGCTTCGGGAAGAGTGCTGCGCCTCGTTCGAGCCTACGCGACGCCTGTGACATGTAGAGCTGCCCGAATGAACGAGACGCAGCGCGGCCGCGTCGTAGGGAAGTACGACGCGGCCACGCTGGGTGTTCGGAGCATCTCGCTGAGGCGCAGTATGTCAGTGGGCGCCGGTGCCGGTGAGGGAGCGTACCTCCAGCTCCGCGAACTTCTGGGGGTCGGCCTTCTCCTTGGACAGTACGGTCCCCAGCCAGCCCAGCAGGAAGCCGAGCGGGATGGAGATGATCCCGGGGTTCTCCAGCGGGAACCAGTAGAAGTCGGCGTCCTTGAACATCGAGGTGGGCTTCCCGGACACGACCGGGGAGAAGAGCACCAGGACGACCGAGGAGACCAGGCCTCCGTAGATGGACCACAGCGCGCCCTGGGTGGTGAAGCGCTTCCAGAAGAGGCTGTAAAGGATCGTCGGCAGGTTGGCGGAGGCGGCGACCGCGAAGGCGAGGGCGACCAGGCCGGCGACGTTGAGGTCGCGGGCGAGGGCCCCGAGGCCGATGGCGACGGCGCCGATGACCACGGTGGACCAGCGGGCGGCCCGTACCTCCTCCTTCTCGGTGGCTTCGCCCTTGCGGATCACGTTCACGTAGATGTCGTGGGCGAAGGAGGAAGAGGAGGCGAGGGTGAGGCCCGCGACGACCGCGAGGATGGTGGCGAAGGCGACCGCCGAGATCACGGCGAGCAGGATCGCGCCGCCGGTGGAGCCGGCGCCGCCGCCGACGGCCTGGGCGAGCAGCGGGGCCGCCGTGTTGCCGGCCTTGTTGGACTTGATGATCTCGTCCCGGTCGAGCAGCGCGGCGGCGCCGAAACCGAGGGCGATGGTCATCAGGTAGAAGCCGCCGATGATGCCGATGGCCCAGTTCACGGACTTGCGTGCGGCCTTCGAGGTGGGGACGGTGTAGAAGCGGATCAGGATGTGCGGCAGGCCGGCGGTGCCCAGGACCAGGGCGAGGCCGAGTGAGATGAAGTCCAGCTTCGTGGTCGAGTCCTTGCCGTACTTCAGGCCCGGCTCCAGGAATTTGGCGCCCTTGCCGCTGTTCTCGGCAGCCTTGCCCAGCAGGTCGGAGATGTTGAAGTTGAACTTCAGCAGCACCAGGAAGGTGATCAGCAGGGTGCCCGCGATGAGCAGGACGGCCTTGACCATCTGCACCCAGGTGGTGCCCTTCATGCCGCCGATGGTCACGTAGACGATCATCAGGAGGCCGACCAGCGCGACGATGGCCACCTTTCCGCCGTCGCTGGTGATGCCCAGGAGCAGCGAGACGAGCACGCCGGCGCCGGCCATCTGGGCGAGCAGGTAGAAGATCGACACCACGATGGTGGAGGTGCCCGCGGCGGTGCGGACGGGCCGCTGGCGCATGCGGTACGCGAGTACGTCGCCCATCGTGTAGCGGCCGGAGTTGCGCAGGGGCTCGGCGACGAGCAGCAGCGCGACCAGCCAGGCGACGAGGAAGCCGATGGAGTACAGGAAGCCGTCGTAGCCGAAGAGGGCGATGGCTCCGGCGATGCCGAGGAAGGACGCGGCGGACATGTAGTCGCCGGAGATGGCGAGGCCGTTCTGGAAGCCGGTGAACTGGCGGCCGCCCGCGTAGAAGTCGGCTGCGCCCTTCGTCTGGCGGCCGGCCCAGACGGTGATGATCAGGGTGGCGACGACGAACAGCCCGAAGAGGGTGATGATCAGCGGCCGGTGCTCGGTGGCGCCGGCGGCGACCGTGGTCAGCCGGGCGGACTCGTGGAGGGTACTGCTCATTCTCCGGCCTCCATCCGCGCCTTGATGGCAGCCGCCTTGGGGTCGAGCTTGGCGTTGGCGTGGCGGGAGTACCACCAGGCGATGAGGAAGGTCGTCGCGAACTGGCCGAGGCCGAGGGCCAGGGCGACGTTGACGTTGCCGAAGAGCTTGGTCCCCATGAAGTCGCCCGCGTAGATGGACAGCAGGACGTAGAGCAGGTACCAGGCGATGAAGGCCACGGTGAGCGGGAAGGCGAAGGAGCGGTAGGAGCTGCGCAGTTCGGCGAACTCGGTGCTCTGCTGCACGCGTGCGAACTCTTCGGCCGTCGGGCTCGCCGGCGGCGTTCCCGCGGTGCGCGGCGGCGACGCTGCTTCGGTCACGGGGGACTCTCCTTGTGACGCGGGTGCGGTGGGGACTACGGACAAGACAACCTCCGTGTGGGGGGACGGTGGCGCTGATCCCCCCTGTCAACGGCACGGCCGGCGCGTCGGGACGGTTCAACACCCGCTGATTCTTTGGCTGCTTATCTTTTTGAACGCTGATTTCTCGAACAGATGGCGCAGAACCGAACGGCGGCACTAGGTTCGCGTGACATGCACCCGTCGGGACGCGACCGCGCCCCGCACGGCTTTGTCACGATGATGTGGAGAACCCATGGCTCATCTGGGAACCGGTCGCGGACGCGCTCTCGCCGTTCCGGTCGGACTGGCCCTCACGGCCTCGCTCGCCTTCCTGCCCTCGGTCGCGGCTTCCGCCGCGCCGCTGGGCAACACGGCAGGCACGGCGGCCGCCGCCACGTCCGACACCTCCGGCCCCAAGCTGTCGTACGTCGCGAACCTGACCGCGTACGGCACGGTGAAGCAGGCGAAGAAGTCGATCGAGCGGGCCGGCGGAACGGTGGTGACGGCCTATGAGCAGATCGGGGTCGTCGTCGCACACTCCCAGAACCCGGACTTCGCCAAGCAGCTGCGCGCCCAGCGCAGTCTGTTCGTGTCGGTCGGCGCCACCCGTACGGCCCCCCTCTCGGTGGTGCAGACCACCGAGGAGGGCACCACGCAGCAGCTGAGCGCTGCGGACGCCGCCAAGGCGGCGGCGCAGGCCGAGCCGGGGCAGGAACCCCTGGAGTCCAACCAGTGGGACCTGCGGGCGATCAAGGCCGACCAGGCTCACAAGATCAACGATGGCAGCCCGAACGTCACGGTGGGCGTCATCGACACGGGTGTGGACGACACCCACCCGGATCTCGCCGCGAACTTTTCCAAGGGCCAGTCCGCCAACTGCGTCGGCGGCGTCGCCGACACCACCGAGGGCGCCTGGCGTCCGTACCCGGACGGCAGCGACCACGGCACCCACGTGGCGGGCACCATCGCGGCCGCGCGCAACGGGATCGGCATCAGCGGCGTGGCGCCGGGCGTGAAGGTCGCCGCGATCAAGGTGAGCGAGCCCGCGACCAGCCTCTTCTACACCGAGGCGGTCGTCTGCGGCTTCATGTTCGCCGCCGAGAAGGGGATCGAGGTCACCAACAACAGCTACTACGTCGACCCCTGGCTGTACAACTGCAAGTCGGACGACGACCAGAAGGCACTGGTGGAGGCCCTCACCCGGGCCACGAAGTTCGCCGAGCGCAAGGGCGTGCTCAGCGTGGCCTCGGCCGGGAACTCGAACCACGACCTGGCGTCGAACGCGATCGTCGACGACACGAGCCCGGACGACGGCACCCCGGTCCCCCGCACGATAGACCCGCACGTCTGCCTGGACCTGCCCACCCAGCTGCCGGGTGTGGTCACGGTCAGCGCGACCGGCGACCAGGGCTTCAAGTCGTACTACTCCAGCTACGGCCTGGGCGTCGTCGACGTCGCGGCCCCCGGCGGCGACAAGTACCAGATCCCGGGCACCCCGGACGCCAACGGCCGCGTGCTGTCCACCCTCCCGGGCGGCGGCTACGGCTACAAGCAGGGCACCTCGATGGCCGGCCCGCACGTCGCCGGTGTCGCGGCCCTGCTCAAGAGCGCGCACCCGTCCGCCACGCCCTCGCAGCTCCAGGCGATGCTGAAGGCCCAGGCCACCAAGGCGGCCTGCCCCGAGAAGGTGTACGACGCCGCGGGCGCGCTGGTCGACGCCACCACCTGCAACAGCAAGTGGGGCCAGACCGGCTACTACGGCTACGGCGTGGTCGACGCGCTGAAGGCCGTCAAGTAGTCACCGAAGCGAGCGAGAGGGCCGCGCGGGGTTCACCCGCCCGGCCCTCTTTGCATGCCGAGCCCCGGCTCAGGGCTTGATCATCACCTTGAGCGCGCTGCGGTCGTCCATCGCGCGGTAGCCGTCCGGGACCTCGTCCAGGGAGACGGCCCGGTCGAAGACGGGCGCCGGGTCGATCGTGCCGGCCAGCACGTCCTCCAGCAGCTCCGGAATGTACGCCCGGACGGGGGCCACACCGCCGCGCAGGGTGATGTTGCGGTCGAACATGACGCCGAGGTCGAGTCCGGTGCCGCTGCCGTGCGGAACGCCGACGTAGCCGACGGCCCCGCCGTCGCGGGTGATGTTCACGGCGGTGCGCATGGACACCTCGGTGCCGACCGCCTCGATGACGGCGTGCGCGCCCCGGCCGCCGGTGAGCTCGCGGACGGCCGCCTCGGCGGCCTCGCCGCGCTCGGCGACGACGTCGGTGGCCCCGAAGAGCTTCGCGATGTCCGTACGGGCGGTGTGGCGGCCCAGTGCGATGATCCGCTCGGCGCCGAGGCGCTTGGCGGCGAGGACGCCGCACAGGCCGACCGCGCCGTCACCGACGACGGCGACCGTGGCGCCCTTGCGCACGCCGGCGCCCAGCGCGGCGTGGTGCCCGGTGCCCATGACGTCGGACAGCGCGAGCAGCCCGGTCAGCAGGTGGTCGTCGGACGCGGCCTCGGCGGGCAGCTTCACCAGGGTGCCGTCGGCGTGCGGGACGCGGACGGCCTCGCCCTGGCCGCCGTCGTGACCGACCGAGCCCCAGAAGCCGCCGTGCTCGCAGGAGGTGTAAAGGCCTTCGGCGCAGTACTCACAGGTGCCGTCGGACCACATGAAGGGGGCCACGACGAGGTCTCCGGGCCGCAGGCCGGACACGGCGGAGCCGGTCTCCTCGACGATGCCGAGGAACTCGTGGCCGATCCGCTGGCCGGGCTGGCGCTGGGCCTCGCCGCGGTAGGCCCACAGGTCGCTGCCGCAGATGCAGGCACGCAGGACGCGGACGACGGCGTCCTCGGGGCGCTGGATCGCAGCGTCGGGCACCTCCTCCACGCGGATGTCGTGCGGGGCGTGGATGACGGTGGCGCGCATGGTGGTGCAGTCCTCCGGCTCGGGGGTGGATCGTTCAGTCTTGTATGACCATCCCACGGTACGCCCGCCCCGAGGTGAGCGCGCCCACGGCCAGCAGGTACTGGGCGGCGAGGTACGTGGCCATGATCCAGAAGTCCGGGCGGGGCAGCTGGGGCCACTCGGCGACGCCGGTGGCGATGAGGGTGTCGGAGAGCAGGAACAGCGCCCCACCGAGCCCCGCCGCCCGGCCGAGGGCACTGGAGCGCAGCGCCATGGTGGTGAGCAGCAGGCTGTATCCGGCGACGGGCACGCGCAGGTCGGCCGGGAGGTCGCCCCAGAGCAGCGCGACGGTCCCGACGAGCGCGAGGGCGTACGCGCCCCCGAGCGCGGGGCTCGTCCTGCCCCGGCCGAAGAGCACGAGATAGCAGACGTGCCCGGCGGCGAAGGAGCCCATGCCGACGAGGAAGGCGGCGTCGGCGTCGAAGAGCAGGGCCAGGTCCCCGCCCCACCCGAACAGCAGGGCGGCGACCAGCAGTCGGGGCGCGCCGCGGGTGAGCACGTGGGCCACCAGCAGCGGCATCAGCACCGGCTTGGCCAGGACGTGCCCGAGGTGCCAGCCCGCCAGCAGCGAGGCCAGGTCGACGACGGCGGCCGCGCCGAAGGCGGCGAGCAGGACCCGGCCGGCGCCGCCCGCATCGGGGACGGGGCGCGCCCAGGACGGCGTACGGGGGGCGGTGGCGCTCACGCGACGCGCTCCTGCTCCGGGGCGGCGGCTTGGGCGGCGGGCTGGGCGGTGGGCTGCGCGGGCTGCCAGCCGGGGCCGCCGAAGACGCGTCCGGCGCGCTCGCGCCAGCTGCGGGCGGCGCGTACGTCGCGCGCGATGGAGGCGTACTCGTGGGTGGCGACCCGCAGCGGGTTGTAGGTGCTGATGTTCTTCGTGAGGCCGAAGACGGGCTTGTCGGTCTCCCCCACCCAGGAGCCGAACAACCGGTCCCAGACGATCAGGATCCCGCCGAAGTTGCGGTCCAGGTAGCCGCCCTGGGAGGCGTGGTGGACGCGGTGGTGGGAGGGGGTGTTCAAGACGTACTCGAACGGGCGCGGCAGCTTCCCGATGCGCTCGGTGTGGATCCAGAACTGATAGACGAGGTTCACCGAGTAGCAGAACGCGACGGCGGCCGGATGCACGCCGAGGGCGATCATGGGCAGGTAGAACGGCCAGGAGGTGGCGCTGGTCCAGGGCTGGCGCAGGGCGGTCGTCAGGTTGAACTTGCGGCTGCTGTGGTGCACCACGTGGCAGGCCCACAGGATCCGGATGACGTGGTGCCCGCGGTGCTGCCAGTAGTAGCAGAAGTCCTGCGCGAGCAGCATGAGCAGGAGCGTCCACCAGAGCACGGGAACCCGCAGCGGGGTGAGCTCGTAGACGGCGGTGTAGATCGCGACGACCGGGATCTTCCAGAGCAGGTCGAAGACGAGGCTGCCGAGTCCCATGCCGACGCTGGTGACGGCGTCCTTGGTCTCGTACCCGGCGGTGTCCTCGTCGGGGTGGATCCGGTAGCTCACCAGCTCTACGACGGTGAGCAGCACGAAGGCGGGTATGGACCACAGCACGACATCGGGCAGGTTCGGCATGTCCGCACCATAGAGGCGCGTTCGGGGGCGCCGCTAGGGGTTGTTACCGATCGGTATCCATCTGGGTTACCGCGGGTTCGCGAGATGATGTCCGGGCCGAGGGGAGGGCGGGGAATGACGGGTTTCGAGACGGTTCTCTTACGGGTGGCGGGCACGGCGGCGGGGGCGCTGGCGAAGTCGCTGCTGGGACGCACACCGGGGGCGGGCCTGGCGCCGGACCCGGTGGCACCGGCCGCCCGCTGGCGCCGCCCGGCCGAGCTGGGCGACCCGGAGATCCGCCGCCTGGCGCAGACCCTGGCCACCCGCCTGGGAGAGGCGGCCACCCGGCTCCCGGAACACGAACGCCTGGCCGCGGTGGACGCGGTCGGCGACGCCTTCGCCGCACTGGGCACCCTGGACGCGCACTCCCTCTTCGCGGCGGACCTCGACCCGACGGCCCTGGCGGCGGCAGCCCTGGCCCACACCCCGCCGGCGGGCCTGAGCGCGGGGGCCGAGGCGGCGTACCGAGAACTGGTCGCGCTGTGCTGCGAGCACGCGGTGGAATACGCGACAACTCTGCCGGGCTTCGGAGCTCGGGCGGGGGTGGAACTGATCCGCCGGACGGGGGAGCTGAAGCGCTCCCAGGACGACATCCGCGCACGGCTGGGCCCGCCGGCAGGGTCGGCGGCCCACGCCTTCGAGGAGCGGTACGCCGAGTACGTGGCCCGGCAGCACGGGCGGCTCAGGCTGTTCGGACTGACCGTCAGCCGGGCCCGGCAGGAATGGCCCCTGGACCTCGCTTACATCAGCCTCGCGGTGAGCGGCAACCTCATACGGGAGGAGACGGGCCTGACGGGGCCGGGACAGGCCGCCACGGTCAAGACGGAGCAGGCGCTGGCCGGAGTGGACCGGATGCTGTTGCGCGGGCAGGCAGGCTCGGGGAAGAGCACCCTCCTCCAGTGGCTGGCGGTGAATGCGGCCGCCCGCTCCTTCGAACCCGAACTGTCCTCCTGGAACACCCTGGTCCCCTTCGTGCTGCGGATGCGTTCCTTCAGCTCCTCGGACAGCCTCCCGCGGCCCGAGGAGTTCCTGCGGGCGAGCCGCGTGCCGCTGACCGCGCCGCCCGGCTGGGCGGAGGATCTGATGATCAGCGGCCGGGCGCTGGTGCTGGTCGACGGAGTGGACGAGGTGCCCCAGCGAATGCGCGCACTCACCGAGGAGTGGCTGCGCTCATTGGTCTCGGCCTTCCCCGAGGCGCGGTACGTCGTGACGACGCGCCCGCCCGCCGTTCCCGAGGACTGGCTCTTCTCCCAGGGCTTCACCCCCTGTTCCCTGCTGCCGATGGAACGGGAGGACCTCTCGGCGTTCATCTCGCGATGGCACGACGCGGCCCGGTCGGAGGCGGATCCCGGCACGGACGCGGACGAGATCGGCCGGTACGAGACGGCACTGCTGAAGGCCGTGAGGGGACGACGGGACCTCACACGGCTCGGGACGAATCCGCTCATGTGCGCACTTTTATGCGCGCTCAACCGCGACCGCAGGATGTACCTTCCCCGAGCGCGCAAAGAACTGTACGAAGCCGGGTTGGACATGCTGCTCGTCCGCCGGGACACCGAACGGGAGATCGCCGACAGCATCCACTCGACCAGGGACGAGCAGATCGTGCTGTTGCAGCGCCTGGCCTACTGGATGATCCGCAATGACCGGCTGGAGGTGACACGGGGCGAAGCGGTCGACCTGCTCCACGAATGGCTGGCGGCCATGCCGCACGTCGCGGTGCAGGGAGGAGCGGACAGGATGCTCCAACACCTGCTGATCCGCAGCGGGCTGCTCCGTGAGCCCGCAAAGGGCACGGTGGACTTCGTGCACCGCACCTTCCAGGACTTCCTCGCTGCGAAAGCCGCCGTGGAGGCGCGGGACTTCGGCCTCCTCGTCCGCCACGCCCACGAGGACACCTGGGAGGACGTCGTCCGGATGGCTGTGGGTCACGCCCGGTTCGACGAGCGCAACCGCCTCCTCGACAGGCTGCTGAAGCGGGCTGACGCCTCACCCGGCCATCACCACCGGCTGGTCATGCTCGCCGCGACCAGTCTGGAGCACGCACCCGAGTTGGCACCGGCAGTCTGGAGCCGGATAAAGGACCGTACGGCGGAGCTGCTGCCGCCCAAGTCCCTGTCGCAGGCGGAGGAGCTCGCCCAGGCCGGCGAGCTGGTGCTGGAGCTGTTGCCCGAGCCGGCCGGTCTGACCGAGATGGAGGCCGCGTCCACCATCCGTACGGCGGCGCTCGTGGGCGGGCCACGTGCACTCGACCTGGTCGCCGCCTTCCGCGAGGACACCCGCTTCTCGGTCTGCCACGAACTGTCCGGCAGTTGGCGCAGGTTCGACGCCGTCGAGTACGTCGAGGCACTGCTCGCCGACTGCACCCTGGGACCTGCCGCCTTCCTGCAGGTGTACACCGCACAACAGTTGGCGCTGCTGCCGCGGCTACGGCACCTGGATCGGATACGCCTGGAAGGCGAGTTCGGGGTCCCCCGCGAGATCCTGGGGCATCGGGAAGTCAAGCGGCTCTTCTTCAGCGGCAACAGCAGGCTCGGCGATCTTTCGGCACTGGCCGCGCTGGAGCACCTCGCCCTGCTGGGCCTCGACGACTGTCGGACCGTGAGCCTGGACGGGCTGCGCGGCCTCCCCCTGGAAACCCTCTACCTCTACCGGCTCCCCGACGCTCTGGACCTGTCGCCGCTCTCCGATCTGCCGGCCCTCGCCCACCTCGGGCTCGACTTCGAGCCGGCCCCCGGCATCGACCGGGTGGCTGACCTGCCCGTCAGCAGTCCGCTCCAAGGCCTCGGGCTGTACAAGGGAGCGCGGCGGATACGACTGGAGGGCATGGAGGAGTGGACGGGCCTCGATTGGCTCACCCTCAGCGGAGATGCGCAGGCCGCAGAGCTGGAGCAGATGGCTCCCCCTCCACGGCTGCGAACGCTTCAGCTGTCCGACCAGTCCGCCCTCGACCTGAACGCTCTGGTGCGCCATCAGGGGATCACCGACCTGTACCTCAGCACCAGCACACTGGCCACCGGGCTGGAACCGCTGCGCGAGCTGCCGGCGCTGACCCAGCTCAGCATCCACCAGTGCGGTCCGGGGATCGACCTCGGCCCCTTGGGCGATCTGGAGCAGCTACGGGTCAGCTTCTCGGGCAGTACCCAGGTGCTGGGCACCGGGGCGTTCCCGCCGGGGCGACTCAGGCTCGGTGCCTGAAACCACCCCGGCGGGACCGCGGTGTCACCAGACCCGGACCGAGCCCCCGCGGGCGAAGGCTGGGCTGGTGGCCTCGGGCGGGACCTTTGTCAGGGGCTCGGCGATCTCCGTGACCGTCGGGCCGTGCTTCGCCGCCAGCGCGTCGAGCCGGGGGAGGTCGAAGCCGTAGACGCGGGCCGCGTTGCCGCCGACCATGGCGGCCACCTCCTCGCGCGGGAGGCCCGCGTAGGCGATGCGCAGGCCCTCGCGGGAGTAGGGGGTGGTGCCCTCGTCGTGGGGGTAGTCGCTGCCCCACATGATCTTGTCGAGGCCGATCCGGTCCCGCAGCGGGACCTCGTGGGGGCGCATGAAGCTCGCGCCCACGAAGCAGTTGTCCCGCCAGACCTCCCCCGGGCCCTTGCCCATGGACTCGGCGAGGCCCGCGCCGAATTTGGACTCGGCCGTCGCCGAGGCCGCGACCAGGCGGCCGTGATAGTAGTCCAGCATCTCCAGCACGCCCGGGATCCAGCCGGAGCCCTGCTCCGTCAGGACCAGCTTCAGCCCGGGATGGCGGCGGAAGGCACCGCCGAAGATGAGGTGCCACAGGGCTCGGTGCGAGAACCAGGTGGTCTCCACCATGAAGACGGCGCGGGCCGCCGGTTCGTCGCCCAGCGGCGGCGAGGCCGAGCCGCCGTGGTGGTTGACCGGGACGTCCAGCTCGTCGCACACCGCCCAGATCGGGTCGTAGGAGGCGGAGTACAGCTCCGGGATGCCCGAGCCCGGCGGGACACCGGGAAGCAGGATGCCGCCCGTCAGGCCCGCCTCCTTCGTGCGGCGGATCTCGCGAACCGTCGCCTCCACGTCGTTGAGCAGGATCTGGACCACCCCGGCGCGGCGCCCCGGCGCGTCCGCGCAGAAGTCCGCCAGCCACCGGTTGTGGGCCTGGAGCCCGGCCCAGCGCATCGCGTATTCCGCTGCCGTCGGGGGCTGCGCCATCAGGGAGGTCTTGGGGAAGAACGGCGGGATGGTGTTGGGGAAGACGACTTCGGCGACGATGCCGTCCGCTTCCAGCTCGGAGAGCCGGCGCCGGGAGTTCCAGTTGCGGTCGGCGGTGTCCGCGAGGAGGTCCTCGTACGGGTTCACGTAGGTGGCGGCCCAGGCGTCGAAGTCGTCGTGGTACCGCTTCTCCAGGTACGGCTTGTAGTCCAGCAGGTCCGCGCCCGCGTGGCAGTCCGCCGAGATGACGGTGTAACGCTCGGCGGACGTCACGGGTTCACCCCCAGCACCGGGAAGTCGTTGTCCGTCAGCCAGTGGCGGCCCACCTCGCGCGAGCGGGCCCAGGAGGCCTCCACCGCCGCCTGGTCCGCGCTCTGGCCCAGTTCGGCCGGCGTGGGGCCGATGCGGCGGGCGATCGGGGCCAGCTTCGCGGTGTCGAAGCCGAAGACGTCGGCCGCGGCCAGGCCCAGCATCCGGCGGCTCTCGCCGACTGGGATGTCGTGGAAGGTGTTCCTCAGCCAGTTGCGGGTGTCGGGCCACGTGCCCTCGGGGTGCGGGAAGTCCGAACCCCACAGGATGTTGTCGACGCCGATCTCGTAGCGCTGCGCGAGCTCCCGGCGCTTGGTGTTCGTCGCGCAGACGAAGACCTGGCGGTCCAGGTACTCGCTCGGCGGCCGCTTCAGCTCGGAGAACGGCGAGAGCTTCTTGCCGCCGTGCGCGCCGAGGTAGAGCCGGTCCATGAACCACAGCTGGTTCGGCAACCACCAGCAGCCCGACTCGGCGACGCCGAACTTCAGGCCGGGATGCCGCTCGAAGACTCCGGACCAGAGCAGGAACCACAGCGGCCGGGCCGGCCACCAGGTGACCTCGGAGACGTAGATGCCGAGGTGGTCGCCGTACTCGTGGCGGGGCGCGGCCCCCGAGTGGGTGACGATCGGCATCGCGGTCTCGGCCGCCGCCGCCCAGACGGGGTCGTAGCGGCGGTCGTGGTACGGCGCTTTGTCCACCCACATCGAGGGGATCATCAGCGCGCCCAGCCCGGACTCCTTGGCCCGGTGGATCTCGGCGACCACCTTCGACGGCTCGCCGGTGATGGGCAGCAGGGCCACCCCGCAGTGCCGTTCGGGGTTCTGGCCCACGAACTCGGCGAGCCAGCGGTTGTGCGCCTGCGCGCCCGCCATGCCGAGCTCGGGGTCCTGGTCACCGGAGAGCCCGAGGCCCACCCCGAAGGGGGCGGCGGTCTGGCTGTCGACGGCGTCGGCGTCCGGGAAGACGACCTCGGCGGCCACGCCGTCGCCGTCGAGTTCCTTGAGCCGCTGGGTGCAGTCCCAGCCGCCCTTGAGGCCCTCCTCGTGGTCGTGGAACCACTTCTCGGCGAAGGCCTCGTTGCGCACGCCGAGCCGGGTGGCCTCCTCTCGGCGGGCGCCCTGCTGGCCGAGGAACTCGTCGAACTCGGCGTGGAAGCGGGAGTCGAGGTAGGGGCGGTACTGCTCGGTCGGCAGGCCCGCGTGGCAGTCGGAGGAAATGATCAGATACGGGTCTTCGTGTGCGGCGTCTGGCACGGTCACGGCTGAGCCCCTCAGTCGAGGATGAAGCTTTCCAGGTAGGCGGGGTTGGCGCGGTCGAGCATCGACTGCGACCGGGCGCGGATCTGCCGGTCGCTGTGCTCGCTGGCCGGGAGCATCCAGAAGCGGCCGGCGCGGATGCCGTCCACGACGTGGTCGGCGACCTCCTCGACCGGGGTGAAGTTCACCTCGTGGCCGGCCTGCTTCATCGCGGCCTCGTACTGGTCGAGGCTGCGGTACGGGGCCTTGCGCGGCTTCTCCTTCGCATACCGCTCGGGCCGGTTGCGGTGCGACTCCCACAGCCCGGTGCGCAGCATGTGCGGTCCGGGGAAGAGGACGGAGGCGCCGATGTCCGTGCCCTCCGCCTTGAGGTGGGCGTAGAGGGATTCGGTCATGGTGACCACGGCGGCCTTGGTGACGGCGTACACGGACGCGGTGGGCAGCGGGGCGATGCCGCCGTCGCCGGAGGAGGTGTTGACGACGTGGCCGGGGCCGCCCGCGGCGATCATGCGGGGTACGAAGGCCTGGATGCCGTGGAAGACGCCCCAGACGTTGACGGAGAAGGCCCACTTCCAGTCGTTGGGCTCGTGCTCCCACATCCGGCCCTCGGCGCCGGAGCCGACGCCCGCGTTGTTGCAGAGCACGTGCACGGCTCCGAAGGTCTCGTACGCGGCGTCCGCGAGGGAGATCACGGAGTCGCGCTCGCTCACGTCGACGGGCCTGGCCAGCACCTGCGCCCCTTCGGCGGAAAGTTCCTCGGCCGCCTTGCGCAGGGCGCCCTCCTCCACGTCGGCGAGGACGACCTTGAGGCCCTCGGCGGCGAAGCGGCGGGCCATGGCGAGGCCGATGCCGCTCGCGGCGCCGGTGACGACGGCCACCTGTCCCGGTTCGAGTCGCATGTCAGACGCTCCCCTCGGGCGGCCCGTCGAGGATCTGCATCGGGTCGTCGTAGCGCTGGTGGATGTAGGGGAGCAGGGCCTGGGCGCTGACCCTCTCGACGACCCGGCCCTTCTGGTCGGTGGTCTTCTCGCCGATGGTGATCTCCACGATCCGGCGTACGGGGAGGTCTGCCACGGGGTCGAACATCGACTCGCGGAGCACCACGTCCCCGGTGACGTGCTCCAGCTTGCGGACCTTCTCGTTGCGCGTGCAGTGCACGAGCACCGGATCGGCGTCGAAGCCCGAACCGTCCACGGCGGGAAGGAACTTGAAGTAGAAGTCGGTCTTCACCGTCGGCTCGGGCGGCGGCAGTTCGCGGTCCACCGCGCCGCGCACCTCCACGAAGGCGATCCCGTGCCGGGCGAGGGAGGCCCGTACGACGAGCCCTTCGCGCTCCACGGTGACCTCGCCCAGCTTCTTCGGCTCGCCGAAGACCTCGCGGCCGCCGACCAGGGCGCGCTCGTGGGTCATCGGCATGACCAGCGGGTACCAGCCCTCGACGCCGCCGTGCTGGGCGGCGACCGCCACCGAGCCGGCGCCGAGCGGGTAGCCGGGCAGGTCCACCTTGCTGATGTTGGCCCGTACGAGGGGCCGTTCGGCCGGCTTGAGCGGCGGCGGCAGCACCGCCGCCACCACGTCCGGGTCGCTCTCCCAGACGGCCACCACCCCGGTGGACCAGATGTCGGGGAGCTTGGAACTCTTCTCGCGCGACGCCGCGATCTCGGCCTCCGTGCGCGCTCCGTACCGTACGCGTGCCATGACTCGCACCACCCTTCTGGGGGTACCGCCCAGCGGTAGCCGGGAGGAAGGTCTGTAACACAGTTACACCGACACCGATGAAGGGTAAAGACCCCTGCACCCAAGAGAACTGACGGACCGACAGAAAGGTGGGCGGATCCCATGGCCAGAACCAACCTGACCCGCGACGAGGTGCTGGACGCCGCCGCGCTGCTCGTCAAACAGCACGGTCCGGCCGCCCTCACCATGCGCAAACTGGCCGCCGAGCTGGGCACGGCGGTGACCTCGATCTACTGGCACGTCGGCAACCGCGAATCCCTGCTCGACGCCCTCGTGGAGCGGACCGTGCAGGACATGGGCGCCATCCGCCCGGCCGGCCGGACCCCCGCCGAGCGGATCCTCTCGGTGGCCCGAATCCTGCGCCGGGAACTGCGGGCGCGTCCGCACCTGATCGCGATGGTCCACGAACGCGGTCTCACCGAGCGGATGTTCCTGCCCTCGCAGCAGGCCCTGGTCCACGAGGTGCACGCGGCCGGGCTGCGCGGCGCCCGGGCCGCCGACGCGGTGCGCGCGATCCAGTTCCAGATCATCGGCTTCGTGCTCGTGGAGCGCAATCGCGAGCGCTCCCCCGCCCAGTCCCCGGCCGAAAGCGAGCTCTGGGACCCGGCGGGCGCCCCCCACGACCCGCCGCTCGCCCGCGCCCTGGCCCGCCCGGCGGATCCCGAACGGCTCTTCCGGCTCTCCGTACGGGCCCTGGTCGCGGCCCTGCTGCAGCCCGACGCCCGTCGGTTCCCCCCGGCCGGACGCCCGTGACGGGATCAAGGCGACGGGGGACCGCCGCCCGGCGCGGCGTTCGGGGCCGGGCTGCCGGAGAGCGCCGCCGCGCACCCGGACGCGGCTGGAGCAGGCCCTCGCCGAGGGGGACGCGGCCGCGCTCGCCGGTCAGCGCACGGGGGAGCTCGTACGCCGCCTCGACCACCTGCCGCGCCCGCACCCGGGCGCAGGCCTCCGGGGAGCCCGCCGGGTTCGCCGCCCGGATCGCGGCCTTGGAGCCGCTGCAGGCCCGGACGCCGCGCGCTGACGCCGACGCGGCCACCGCCGAACCGGCCGCGGACGGGCGGGCGTTCCCGGCGCTGACGGCCGCGAGCGTGGCCCCGAAGGGCTTCGGGTACGGCGTACCGGCTCCTCCCCGGGCCGGCCGGGGTACCGGATTCCTTCGCCCGGGTGAGCGCCGGGGACCTCGTGACGGAACGGGGCTGACAGGACATCGGGCCCCGGCTGTCGGTCCGGGCCGATATCCTCTGTGACCATGCTCGCCGACCGTACGACCACAGAGACGACGTGGCCGACCGCCTACCCACAGGGGTACGCGGTCGTCGACGTGGAGACCACCGGGCTCGCTCGTGACGACCGGATAGTCTCTGCCGCCGTCTACCGGCTCGACGCGCACGGCAATGTGGAGGACCACTGGTACACCCTGGTCAACCCGCAGCGGGACCCCGGACCGGTGTGGATCCACGGGCTCACCAGTGACGTGCTCGCCGATGCGCCGCTCTTCAAGGACATCGCCGAGGAGTTCGCCGGCCGCCTCGCGGACCGGGTGCTCGTCGCGCACAACGCCATCTTCGACTGGCAGATGATCGCCCGGGAGTACGCGCGGGCCGCCGAGACCGCGCCGACCCGTCAGCGGCTGTGCACCATCGCCCTGTCGAAGGAACTGAACCTTCCGCTGCCCAACCACAAGCTGGAGTCGCTCGCGGCGCACTTCGGCGTGGTCCAGCAGCGCGCGCACCACGCGCTGGACGACGCCCGGGTGCTGGCGGAAGCGTTCCGTCCGTCGCTGCACACGGCCGCGCGGGACAACGTGCGGCTGCCGCTGCTGGAGTGCCGGCCGCTGACGGAGTGGTCGGACTCCCCCGCCGTCCCGCGCATCGGGTACCAGGCCTCGTACGGGAGCGGCAGCTGGCGGCCCTCGCGCAAGCGGCCGCCGTGCCCGCACCCGAACCCGGGGCGCTTCGAGGACGGCAAGCCGCTCAAGCAGGGCATGCGGATCGCGTTCTCCGGCGACACCTCGGTGGACCGGGAGCTGCTGGAGGACCGCGCGGTGGAGGCGGGGCTGCACATCGCGACGAGCGTGTCGCGGCTCACGAGCCTGCTGGTGACCAACGACCCGGACTCGGCGACCTCCAAGACGGTCAAGGCGAAGGCCTTCGGCACGCCGGTCGTCGACGAGGCCGCCTTCACGCAGCTGCTGCGGGACGTGGCTCCGGCGCAGGACTGCGTCTGAGCCCGGGGCCGCAGCCAAGGGACGGGAACCCGAGGCGGCGGGCCCGGGCCGCCAGGCGGAGGCGGTGAGCCCGAGGCGCGAGCCCGACGCGCGAGCCCGACGCGCGGGAGCCCGAGGCGCGAGCCGGAGACTCCGCCGGGACCGAGGCGGTGGGCCCGGCGTTGGGCCCCGCGTTGGGCCGGGCGGGTGCAGGCGCGACGACTCACCCCGGTGGATCTTGTTCCGGGGGGCCGCCCTGCGCAGCATGCGGCCCATGGCACGTTGTGAAGTCTGCGGAAACGATTACGGCATGTCCTTCGAGGTGCACGCGCAGGGCGCCGTGCACGTCTTCGACTGCTTCTCCTGCGCCATTCACCGCATGGCGCCCATCTGCGAGCACTGCCGGGTCCAGATCATCGGTCAGGGCGTCGAGGTCGAGGGCCAGTGGTTCTGCGGCGGGCACTGCGCCCGCGCGGAGGGGAAGGCGGGCATCACCGACCGCGTCTGACTCCCGCTCCCCCGACACCCCCTCCCCCTTCCCCCCTTCCTTCGACCCCGGACGGCCACCCGGCCACCGGGGTCCTCGTCGCTGGGGGTACCGTCTTGGGCGTGTACCGCTTTGTGCTGACCCGGCAGTGGGTGTGCCTCACCCTCATCGGCCTCGTCCTCATCCCCGCGATGATCAGGCTGGGGTTCTGGCAGTTCCACCGCCATGAGCACCGGGTCGCGCAGAACGAGCTGATCGCCGCGAACCTGTCCGCGAAGCCGGTCCCCATGGCCGAGATCACCGCCCCCGGCCACGAGGTCCCGCGCGCCGACTTCTGGCGCGCCGTCACCGCCACCGGCACGTACGACCCCGCGCACGAGGTCGTCGTACGCATGCGCACCTCCAACGACGACAAGGTCGGCTTCCAGGTCCTGACCCCGCTGGTGCTCGCCGACGGCCACGTGGTGCTGGTCAACCGTGGCTGGGTGCCGGGCGGCGACGACCCGCGCGCCTACCCGCCGGTGCGGGCCGCGCCCTCGGGCGAGGTGACGGTGACCGGACGGCTGAAGGCCGACGAGACCAGCGGCGGCAGCGGCATCAAGGACCGCAAGGGCCTGCCCGACCGCCAGGTGATGCTCATCAACAGCGAGCAGCAGCAGGAGTCCCTGGGCAAGCCGGTCCTCGGCGGCTACCTGGAACTCACCGCTCCGGTCCCGTCGGACGGCAGCCCCGAGCCGGTCGCCGAGCCCGACCACGACTCGATCGGCCCGCACATGGCGTACGCCATCCAGTGGTGGCTCTTCACGCTGGGCGTTCCGGCGGGCTGGGTGGTCCTGGTCCGGCGGGAGAAGCGCGACCGTGAGGAGGCCGCGGCCAAGGAGGCCGCCGCGGCCGCGGACCTGGAGCCGACGACCGCGTAGCGTTGGCCGCATGGATCTTGGACTGAAGGACCGCGTCTACGTCGTCACCGGCGCCACCCGGGGCCTGGGCTACGCCTCCGCCCGCGAACTGGCCGCCGACGGCGCGAAGGTGATCGTGACCGGCCGCGACGCGGAGCGCGCCGAGCGGGCCGCCGCCGAACTGGGCCCGAACGCGCTGGGCGTGGCGGCGGACAACTCCGACCCGGCGGCGGCCTCCCGGCTGATCGCCGCGGCCCGTGAGCACTTCGGCCGCTTCGACGGCATCCTCATCAGCGTCGGCGGCCCGGCCCCCGGCTCCGCGCAGGACAACACCGACGAGCAGTGGACGGCGGCCTTCGAGTCGGTCTTCCTCGGCGCGGTGCGCCTCGCCCGCGCGGCGGCGGCGGAACTGGGCGAGGGCGGGGTCATCGGCCTCGTCCTGTCGGGCTCGGTCCACGAGCCCATCCCGGGCCTCACCATCTCCAACGGGCTGCGCCCCGGGCTCGCGGGCTTCGCGAAGTCCCTGTCGGTGGAGCTCGGCCCCCGCGGGATCCGGGTGGTCGGCCTGCTGCCGGCCCGGATCGACACCGACCGGGTGCGGGAGCTCGACGCCCTGTCCGGCGACGCGCGGGCGGCCCGCGCGGGGCACGAGTCCCGCATCCCGCTGCGCCGCTACGGCACCGCGGAGGAGTTCGGCCGCACGGCCGCCTTCGTGCTCTCCCCGGCGGCTTCCTACCTGACGGGCCTGATGCTCCCGGTGGACGGCGGCGCCCGGCACGGCTTCTGACGGGCCCGCGCCACCGGGCGGGGCGCGCGCGTCACACGACCCGCCGCGCCCGGTGGGAGGTCACCTCCAGGCGGGCCTCGGCCGGCAGCTCGGGCAGACCCGTCGAGGTGCGGGCGTGTTCGAGCACCGGGCCCACCAGAGTGGCCAGCACGTCGGCCGGCACCGCGTGGGGCTCCAGCTCCACCGCCACCCGCAGGCGCGGCGCGCCCCGGCGGCCCACCAGCGCGACCCGGCACCGCGCGACCCCGTCCAGGGCGCGCGTCTCCGCGGCCACCGCCTCCTCCAGCGCCCGGCCCCGCAGCACGGCGAACGCGCCGTCCCCGGTGTCCACCAGCACCGCCGCCACCCGGGGGCGCCGCAGCTGGGACAGCAGCCACCACAGCGCCATCAGCACGCACAGCGCGAGCCCGGCCGCCACCGCCCACCACCACCAGCCCTCGGCGTGCCAGTAGCGGCGCCGTGCCTCGGCGCTCAGCAGCGGTGCGTGGCGCCCGCCGAACGGCCCGGCAGCCGCCAGCAGCAAGACCCCGCCCGCCAGCAGCGCGAGCCCGCACAGCGCCAGCAGCGCCCGGTTCACGGCTCCGGGCATCCCGCTCACCGCTTGTCCCGGGCGGCGCGGTTCACCCGTACCCGGGACGCCATCGGGTCCGCCAGCCCGAGCTCCTCGATGCCGACGGCGAGCACCGCGTCCAGGTCCGCCCGTACGTCCTCCAGCTCGCGGAAGTGCGAGGCGGCCCGGACCCCGACGCGGCTGCGGCCCACGCGGACCCGTACCGAGCGCACCCCGGACACCTCCATGGCCCGGTCCCGCAGCACCTGCGCGGCGCCCTTGCGGTCGAGCCCGGCGCGGACCCCGGCGGTCGCGGTGCGCATCGGCAGGAGCCCGCGCAGCCCCGGGGTGACGGCGAGCGTGAGGAGTACGGCCCCCGCCACGGCGAGGATCACGCCCGCGACCAGCACCCACAGGTCCGCCGGGGTGTGGCGCTCCAGCTGGTGGGCGAGCTCGCGGCGCCAGCGCATCCCGGGCCGGTGGGCCCGTACGGCGGCCAGGTCATAGAGGAACAGGCCCGCCACCCCGAGCACGACGAGCGCGGCGAGGGCGGCCGGGACCCGCCGGGCGGAGTGCAGCCGAGCCGTCACCGCAGCCGCCGGACCCGGCCGGTGGCGGGCCCCGTCGGCGGGGCGTGGAGGTGCTCGACGTCGATGTCCACCTCGGGTACGGCCATCGCCGCGTACGCCTCCACGCGGTCGGCGACCAGGCTTCGTACGGCCGCGCACTGGGCGGCGAGGTCGCTGGGGTAGTCGAGCTCCAGGCTCACCCGTACGCGTGCGATGTCATGGTGCACGGTGACGACGGCATGCGGAGGGGGTGCGCCCGTACTCCTCGCGCCGCGCTGCGCGGCGAGCGCCTCCCGGGCTGCCTGCGCGGCGATCTTGGCCACGACCCGGTCGGCGATACGGGTGGTCCCCCGATCGGCGGCGGCCACCCGGGGCGGGGTGGTGCGCGGTGCGCTCATCGGGGCCTCACCTGCGCCGGTCGTCGCGGTTGCGGGGGCGGAAGAGGTCGCCCGGATCCAGATCGCCGTCGAGGAACCGGCCGACGACGAAGCCGATGGCGCCGAGGGCGGCCACCAGCAGAAAGGCCCCGAATCCGCCGAAGTAGCCGGCGAACCCCAGTGCCATGCCGGCCAACAGGCCGACGACCGCCATGCTCATACGAGCTCCCTTCGGCAAGAGGAACGGCTACTGGAGCCGTGATTCCGGCTCCTCGTCTTCCTCGTCCGGAAGTTTGACGTCGCTGACCGCGATGTTCACCTCGACGACCTCCAGGCCGGTCATCCGCTCCACCGCCGAGATGACGTTCTCACGGACGGCCCGGGCCACGTCCCGGATCGACACGCCGTAATCGACGATGATCTCCAGGTCCAGAGCGGTCTGGACCTCGCCGACCTCGGCCTTCACGCCCCGGCTGACGGACGCCTTGGAGCCGCCGGGGACCCGGTCCCGGACGGCGCCGAAGGTACGGGAGAGGCCGCTGCCGCTGCCCATGGCGTGGACGCCGACCACCTCGCGGGCGGCCAGCCCGGCGATCTTCTCGACCACTCCGTCGGCGATGGTGGTGCGGCCCCGGTCGCCGGGGTCCTTGGCGATGCTCCCTGAAACGGAATCGGTCATCGGCTGTCCCTTCGCGCGTACGGACTCCCCCACCACGGTATGCCTCCGAGCCCGCGACCGCGCGGCACCACCTCCCGTCGGCGGAGTCCGGGGCTCCGCCCGGACCCCCGCCCCAGGGGGTGGAGCCCCAGGGGTGGAGCCGCGGGTCAGTCGGAGAGGCCGGCCAGGTCGCGCAGCCGGCGGGCCTGCGCCGCACGCTCGGCGGTGCGCTGCTCGTCGTACGCCCGGGACCCGGCGCCGCGCAGCAGCGCCTTGGTCTCGACCACGGCGTCCCGCGGCGCAGCCAGCAGCGCGGTGGTGAGGTCCTGGACGGCGGCGTCGAGCTCCTCGGCCGGTACGACCAGGTTGGCGAGGCCGACGCGCTCGGCTTCCTCGGCATGCACGAAGCGGCCCGTCGCGCAGATCTCGAGCGCGCGGGCGTAGCCGACCAGGGAGGTCAGCGGGTGGGTGCCGGCGAGGTCGGGCACCAGGCCCAGACTGGTCTCGCGCATGGCGAACTGCACGTCGTCAGCGACAACGCGCAGGTCGCACGCGAGCGCGAGCTGGAAGCCGGCACCGATCGCGTGCCCCTGCACGGCGGCGACGGAGACGACGTCGTTGCGCCGCCACCAGGTGAATGCCTCCTGGTATTCGGCGATGGTGGAGTCGAGCAGTTCGTCCGAACCGCGCGCCAGGTCAAGGAAGGAAGGCTCACCCTCGAAGCCCTCGGGGGTGAATGCCGCCCGGTCGAGCCCTGCGGAGAAGGACTTGCCCTCGCCGCGCAGCACGACGACCCGGACGGTGCCCGGCAACGACCGTCCGGCCTCCGTCAACGCCCGCCAGAGCGCGGGGGATTGAGCGTTTCGCTTGGCCGGATTGGTCAGTGTCACCGTGGCGACCGTGTCGTCGACGGTGAGCCGTACGCCGTCCTTGTCGAGCAGAGCCATCTGTGTGCCTCCGGTGTGCAGTCGGCCGCGATCTCGGCCTAAGTGACTGCACAGTAACCACCCAGCCGGCCATGGGGCCGACCGGGGGTCACCGAAGGAACCGTCGGAGCTGAAACCCCTGGAACCATGGGAACCATTGGGACTGATCGGGACCAAATGTGGAACCGGTGGGTCAGGCCGCAGCCGCCTTCTTGCCACGCGTCGCGCCACCGCGACCGCGCAGCGTGACTCCGGACTCGCTGAGCATCCGGTGGACGAATCCGTAGGACCGGCCGGTCTCTTCGGCCAGCGCCCGGATACTCGCACCGGAGTCGTACTTCTTCTTCAGGTCTGCCGCGAGCTTGTCGCGCGCGGCGCCGGTTACCCGGCTGCCCTTCTTCAGAGTCTCGGCCACCCGTGCCTCCTCATGGGAAGTGCGCTCTGGACTTCTCATGATCACCCCTCCCACGCTTCCTGGCCACCCATTCAGCAAGGTCGGTACGACGGCATTTCCCGAGGAGTGGACATGCGAGCAGAACGGAATCTCCTCTTCCGCCGCATGACCTGCGTCACACTCCTTACCGCTCGGCAGGAATCACCAGGTCAGGGGCCGGACGTCGAAAAAGAGCGACCCCGGTCACGCATCCGCGAGGATGCGGCCGGGGCCGTCGAAGAGCGTGCAGCGGTACGAGACCGTCTCACTCAGATGATGGATCACGCCTGAGCCGAATGATCCATAAGGAACTGGATCACACGTCAGGCAAGCGACACGAGGTCCCGGTAGTCCGGGCCCCACAGGTCCTCCACGCCGTCCGGGAGCAGGATGATCCGCTCCGGCTCCAGCGCCTCCACGGCCCCCTCGTCGTGCGTGACGAGGATGACCGCGCCCTTGTACGTGCGCAGCGCGCCCAGGATCTCCTCGCGGCTGGCCGGGTCGAGGTTGTTGGTGGGCTCGTCGAGCAGCAGCACGTTGGCGGAGGAGACGACCAGCGTGGCCAGGGCCAGACGGGTCTTCTCGCCGCCGGAGAGCACCCCGGCCGGCTTGTCCACGTCGTCGCCGGAGAACAGGAAGGAGCCGAGGGTCTTGCGTACCGCGACCAGGTCCAGGTCCGGCGCGGAGGAGCGCATGTTCTCCAGCACCGTGCGCTCGGGGTCCAGGGTCTCGTGCTCCTGGGCGTAGTAGCCGAGCTTGAGACCGTGGCCCGGGACGACCGTGCCGGTGTCGGGCTTCTCGGTGCCCGACAGCAGGCGCAGCAGGGTGGTCTTGCCGGCGCCGTTGAGGCCCAGGATGACGACGCGGGAGCCCTTGTCGATGGCCAGGTCGACGTCGGTGAAGATCTCCAGCGAGCCGTACGACTTCGACAGGCCCTCGGCGGTCAGCGGGGTCTTCCCGCAGGGCGCCGGGTCCGGGAAGCGCAGCTTGGCGACCTTGTCGGAGACGCGGACGGCCTCCAGGCCGGACAGCAGCCGCTCGGCGCGCTTGGCCATGTTCTGCGCGGCGACGGTCTTGGTCGCCTTGGCGCGCATCTTGTCGGCCTGCGAGTTGAGGGCCGCAGCCTTCTTCTCGGCGTTCTGGCGCTCGCGCTTGCGGCGCTTCTCGTCGGCCTCGCGCTGCTGCTGGTAGAGCTTCCAGCCCATGTTGTAGACGTCGATCTGGGCGCGGTTGGCGTCCAGGTAGAACACCTTGTTCACGACGGTCTCGACCAGGTCGACGTCGTGGGAGATCACGATGAAGCCGCCGCGGTAGTTCTTCAGGTAGTCGCGCAGCCACACGATCGAGTCGGCGTCGAGGTGGTTGGTGGGCTCGTCGAGGAGCAGGGTGTCGGCGTCGGAGAAGAGGATGCGCGCGAGCTCCACGCGGCGGCGCTGACCGCCGGAGAGGGTGTGCAGCGGCTGGCCGAGCACCCGGTCGGGAAGGCCGAGGGCCGCGGAGATGGTCGCTGCCTCGGACTCGGCGGCGTACCCGCCCTTGGTGAGGAACTCCGTCTCCTGGCGCTCGTACTGGCGCATCGCCTTCTCGCGGGTGGCGCCGGCGCCGTTGGAGATGCGCTCCTCGTTCATCCGCATCTTCTTGAGCAGGACGTCGAGACCGCGCGCGGACAGGATCCGGTCGCTGGCCAGGACGTCGAGGTCGCCGGTGCGCGGGTCCTGCGGGAGGTAGCCGACCTCGCCCGAGCGGGCGATGGAGCCGGCGGCGGGCTGACCCTCGCCGGCGAGGCACTTGGTGAGGGTGGTCTTGCCCGCTCCGTTGCGGCCGACCAGGCCGATGCGGTCGCCCTTGGCGATGCGGAAGGAAGCGGACTCGATGAGGACGCGGGCGCCGGCGCGCAGCTCGACGCCGGTGGCGGTGATCACGGAAATACTCCAGGGCGGGGTGGGGACGGCGGAAGGCAGGACGCGAAGCTTCGACGCCGCTAATCCGCGAGGAGATTTGCCATGAGAGTCATTCTACCGGGGGTGCGCAACTACTTTCCGGGCCGCCGGACGGCCGGCCTCCTCGCCCCCGGGTCCCCCGTTCGGCCCACGGATCACGCCGGTGCGCCCGGGCGCGCATCAGGATGAACGGGTTGATACTCGCCGCAGGGGCGGCCACGAGGATGCGAGGGCGGTGCGGGATGCAGTTCGACGACAACGCCAACCTGGACACTTCCGAGGTCAAGGACGTGCGCGGCGGCGGCCGGATCCCGGGCGGGAAGGCCACGATCGGCGGCGGCGTCGTCGGTCTCATCGCACTGATCATGGGGCTGCTGTTCGGCGTGGGTCCGGAGCAGCTGGGCCTGACCGACGGCAGCTCGGAGCCCACGGCGACCTCCTCCTCCGTCGCGCAGGTGCAGCAGACGTGCAAGACCGGCAAGGACGCGAACGAGCGGGAGGACTGCCGGATGGTCGCGGTGGTCAACAGCGTCCAGGACTTCTGGAAGCAGGAATTCCAGCGGCGCCAGGGCCAGTACAGCCCGGCGCAGACGGTGTTCTTCACCGGCCGGGTGAACACGGCCTGCGGGGCGGCGACCGCGGCGGTCGGCCCCTTCTACTGCCCCGGTGACCGGCAGGTCTACCTGGACCTCGGCTTCTTCGGCGACCTGAGGACGAAGTTCGGCGCCTCCGGTGGACCCTTCGCCCAGGCGTACGTGATCGCCCACGAGTACGGGCACCACATCCAGAACCTGACCGGCACCCTGCAAAGGGCCCAGGACGGGCAGCAGGGCGCGAACAGCAACGCGGTCAAGGTCGAGCTCCAGGCCGACTGCTACGCCGGGGTGTGGGCGCGCCACGCGACGACGACGCCGGACGAGTCCACGGGCCGCCCGCTGATCACCAGCCTGACCGACCAGGACATCCGGGACGGCCTGGACGCGGCGGCCGCCGTCGGCGACGACCGGATCCAGGAGAAGTTCCAGGGCCGGGTGACCCCGGAGTCCTGGACCCACGGCAGCGCCGAGCAGCGCCAGCAGTGGTTCTACCAGGGGTACCGCACGGGCGACATGGCCCAGTGCAACACCTTCCGCTGACTGTCGGCGGCGCCTGCCATGCTGTGGTGCGGGTCACTTGCCGGCCCATTGACCGACCCGCACTGCACGAGAGGGAGTGATCGTCATGGCAGGTGTTCCGTCCATTTACCCGACGCTGCTCTACGGCGACGCCAAGTCCGCGATCCAGCAGCTGACGGAGGCCTTCGGCTTCACCCAGGTGGCTGTGTACGAAGGGGATGACGGCGCCGTGATGCATGCGGAGCTGTCGTACGGGAACGGCGCGGTGATGCTCGGCAGCAAGGGCCGGGGCGGCGTCTTCGACAAGGCCATGGAGGGCGCGGGCCCGGTGGGGGTCTATGTCGTGGTCGACGACGTGGACGCGCACCACCGCCGAGCCGTCGAGCACGGGGTGCAGATCCTGATGGAGCCGACCGACCAGGACTACGGGTCGCGGGACTACATGGCCAAAGACGCCGAGGGCAACATCTGGAGCTTCGGGACCTACGCGCCGCAGGTCTGACCGACCCGCGGCGCTTCCGGTTCCGGTTCCGCTTCCGGTTCCACTTCCGCCCCCCACTGCCCTCGTACGGGGCGCTACGCGCCGCCGGTGTGGACCTGGAAGGCCGCCCGGCGCACCGCCTTGGCGAGGGCCGGGTCGGGGTGGGCGGCGGCCAGCGCGACCAGCACCTGCACGGTGCGGGGGTGGCCGACCGCGCGGACCTCGTCCAGCAGTCGCGGGACGGTGGTCCGCACGGCCGAGTCCAGGTGGCGGGCCAGCAGGTCGGCCTCGCCGTGGTCGGCGATGGCGGCCGCGGTGTCCACCCAGAGCCAGGTCGACTCCTCGGCGGTCAGGACGTCCTGGGCCTCGTCGGGGTCCACCCCGTCGTGCTCGGCGAGCCAGAGCAGCGCGTAGGGGCGCAGCGTCGCCTCGCGCGAGGCCGCCCGCACGTCGGGTTCGGCGGGGGCGCCGACCACGCGCAAGGCCTCGAAGGCCAGGCCGCGCAGCAGGGCGTCCTCGCCGCGGGCCGCGTGCAGCAGCTCGGAAACGGCGTGGCCGACCGGCCGGGCGGCGAGCCAGGCCTGGTACTCGGCACGGGCCGGGCCCGGGGTGAGCCGGGCGCACCCGTGCAGCATGGCGGCGGCGGACTGCTCGATGTTCCCGGCCGGGCTCTGCGCGGCGACGCAGATCTGCTCCAGCTTGACCCACACCGCCCAGCTGCCGAGCGGGGTGAGGGTGGCCTGCGCCGGGCCGAGGGTGACGGCGTCGACCGCGGCGAGTCCGCCGAGCGCCCAGCGCAGCAGGCGGGCGAGCGGCACGGGGGCCACGGCGGGCATGGCGTCCGGCGCGGCGGTCTCGTAGGGGATCTCGCACCGTTCGTCGCGCAGTTCCTCGACGCGCTGTCCGAGCAGGTCCAGCAGGTCGGGGACGCTCACGGGTCCGGCGGACAGCTGGAGCAGGGAGAGCAGCTGGGGCATGGCCTCGACGACCTCGGCGACGACCGCGGGGGCGATGTCGGCGGGGGCCGGGTGGACCAGCGACCAGGCGTCGAAGAGGGCGACCCAGCCGCGCAGTACGGCGGTGTCGTCGCGGTCCCAGGCGCGCAGCCGCCAACCGGGGCGGGCATGGCCACCGTGCACCTCGACCAGGCCGGCGAGCCGGGACCGGTCCCAGCCGACCCGGATCTGGCCGTGCGTCAGGTGCAGTTCGGCGGCGGCACGTTCGACGTCGGAGGCGGGCAGCGCGGCCGCGGGGGCGGGCCGACCGCCGTCCCCGGCACCGAGGTTGAGCTCGGCCCAGCGCGCCAGCCGTACGGCGTCGGCCAGCGAGGCGCGGGCCCGGTTCGCGAGGTCGGCCGTGGCGGGGGTGCCCGCCGGAGGCCTAGGGGTGGTCCGGGTTCGCCGGTCGGTCACCGCCTTGCGGGCCGTGGCAACGGACCGCGGGGAGACGAGGCGGAGTCTGGAGTCGCGAGCCAACTGCTCATCAGGCTTTCGGGACGTCACGGAAGCAGTCTCGCCCGTCACCGGCCGAAAGCCCAAACGGAACCAGCCAGTTCCACCTGTGACCACCGGGAGATAATAGGACAAACCACCCACCCTGCCTCCTACGGCACACGGCCTTTACACAAGAGCGGTGAGGAAGCGGCGCAAGGCCTCCTCGTAACCCGCCGGGTCGGCGTTCCACATCGCCCCGTGCGCGGCCTCGCGAACGGGGCGCAGGGTGACGAGGTCCGGCCGCGCGGCGGCGAGCCGGCGGGCGGGCTCCCAAGGGGCGAGGGTGTCGTCCGGGCCGTGGAAGATCAGGACGGGCACCTTCAGCGCGCCGGGGTCCGCCCCCGGCGCCCGGTGGTCGGCCCGCAGTCCGGCGTGCGCCTCGGCCGCCCGGACCGCGAAGGGCAGCAGCACGGCCGGGGTGCGGCGGGCCGCGGCGAGCGCGCGCAGGGTGGCGTGCCAGTCGAGGACGGGCGAGTCGAGCACCAGCCCGGAGATCCGGTCGGCCAGCGCCGAGCGCTCGGCGGCCCGCAGGGCCATGGCCGCGCCGCTGGACCAGCCGTGCAGGATCACGCGGCGGGCGCCGTAGCGCAGGGCGTAGCGGATGGCGGCGTCGAGGTCGCGCCACTCCGACTCGCCGAGGTGGCCGAGACCGTCCGGGGAGGCGGGGGCGCCGAGGTCACCCCGGTAGGCCACGTCGAGGACGGGCAGCCGGTGGCGGTGCAGGAAGGGCATCACCACCATCGGGTGCTCGCGGGTGGCGCCGAGCCCGTGGACGGTGATCACCCAGGTGTCGCGGGCGGCGGGCACGAACCAGGCGGGCAGCGCCCCGAGCTCGCCGGGGATGTCCACGTCGGCGTGGTCGAGGCCGAGGGCGGTGCGCGGATTGCCCAGGTGCACCTGCGGGGTCAGGGTGACGCGGGTGCCCGGGTCGAGGCTGCCGTGGGTGACGGCGAGCAGACGGCGTACGACGGTGTCGGGATCGTGCGGGGCGTCGGCGATCACCGGGCCGACGACCGCGTGCACCCCGGGCGCGGTCAGTCCGTAGGTACCGGCGCGCAGGGAGGCCAGGGAGCGGGTCAGTTCGATGCGGCCGGCGGCGGTGGAGTGGACGCTGAGCCGGGGCCCGCCGGGCAGGGGGCGGCCGAGCTCGGGCCGCAGCGCCGCGTCGGCGGCGTACCGGCCGGCCAGGACGGCGGCCACGACCGCGGCCGCGCCGGTACCCAGGAGGGTCGTGGTGACGGCCGCTGCCGTCGCTGTAGCGGTGCGCACCGCTCCAGTGTCGGGGCCGGGGCTCCCGGGGGCCACCGGGCGCGCCACGGAGGGTGATCTGGATCTCCTCGCGGGGCCGTGCGAGGGAGCCGGGGCGCCGGAAGTCCCTTGCCGTGGGT
This sequence comes from Streptomyces sp. NPDC060028, assembly GCF_042736725.1. Lineage (NCBI taxonomy): Bacteria > Bacillati > Actinomycetota > Actinomycetes > Kitasatosporales > Streptomycetaceae > Streptomyces > Streptomyces sp. NPDC060028. The sequence continues at coordinate 55,694 of NZ_JBHWVJ010000014.1, forward strand.
TCCGTTCACCGGGCCCTGACGTGCATTAATGGGTATATCTACGCCAGTGGGGGGACAAACGTCCCGATCACACGTCTCGGGCAGACACCACACCGCCCATGTCAGTTCACCTTCCGTTCATCCAGGTTGCTTACGGTCCACGAGCCACTGACGTCAAACAGAAGCCTGGGTAAATGGAGCACATAACGCTTCTCCTCGGGATCGTGATCATCACCGCTCTCGTGTTCGACTTCACGAACGGTTTTCACGACACGGCCAACGCGATGGCCACCACCATCTCGACCGGCGCCCTCAAGCCCAAGACTGCGGTGGCCATGTCCGCCGTGCTGAACCTCGTTGGCGCGTTCATGTCCGTGGAGGTCGCCAAGACGATCTCCAAGGGCCTGGTCAACGAAGAGGGCATTCAGCCAGAAGTGATCTTCGCCGCCCTGGTCGGCGCGATCCTCTGGAACCTGGTCACCTGGCTCGTCGGGCTCCCCTCCAGCTCTTCCCACGCCCTCATGGGCGGTCTGATCGGTGCCGCGGTCGCCTCCGCCGGCCTCGACGCCGTCAACGGCAGCGTCGTCGTCACCAAGGTGCTCATCCCCGCGCTCGCCGCGCCCCTGGTCGCCGGAATCGCCGCGCTGCTGGCCGCCAAGGTCACGTACAAGCTCGGCAACAAGGTCGGCGAGAAGACCTCCACCAAGGGCTACCGCGCCGGCCAGATCGCCTCGGCCGGTCTCGTCTCCCTCGCGCACGGCACCAACGACGCGCAGAAGACGATGGGCATCATCACCCTGGCGCTGATCGCCGGCGGTGCGCTCGCCCCCGGCTCCAACCCGCCGGTGTGGGTCATCGTCTCCGCCGGCATGGCCATCGCGCTGGGCACCTCCCTGGGCGGCTGGCGCATCATCCGCACCATGGGCAGCGGTCTGACCGAGCTGCAGCCGCAGCAGGGCTTCGCCGCCCAGACCTCGGCCGCCAGCGTCATCCTGGCCTCTTCCAGCCTCGGCTTCTCCCTCTCCACCACCCACGCCTGCTCCGGCGCGGTCATGGGTGCGGGCCTGGGCCGCAAGGGCGGTGTGGTCCGCTGGTCCACCGCCACCCGCATGTTCATCGCCTGGGGCCTGACCCTGCCGGCCGCGGCCCTGGTCGCCTCCGGCGCCGAGCTGGTCATGCGGACCGGTGACGTCGGCGTCGTCGCCGTCGCGCTCTTCCTGGTCGCCTCCTGCTTCGCCATCTGGGTCATCTCCCGCCGCCAGGTCGTCGACCACCACAACGTCAACGACGTGGAGCCGCTCGCCGCCACCGAGGCGGAGCAGCCCGGCGTGGTCACCGCCGCCATGGCCGCCGTGGCCGTCCCGCCGACCGCGGGCACGACCGCCGCGGTGACGGACGAAGACCTCAAGGCCACCATCCCGGCCGCGACGGCGACCCTCACGACCCCTGCGGCTCCGGCCGCCGCGGTCTGACCCCGAGAACGACAGAGGAAACGGCAGTATGAAGATCGACTGGGCAGCACTCGGCTCCGTCTTCGGGGTCAGCCTCTCCGCCACCGTCGCGCTCGTGGCCCTCTTCACCCTGGGTCTCGTGGGCCTCTCCAAGCACGAGTCCGCCACCGAGCAGGGCGGCGCCGCCACCCTGGCCCGCAGCGGCGCGTACGCCTGCTTCGCGCTGTGCGCGGTGGCCGTGACGTACGGCATCTACCTGATCATCAGCTGAGGCACCTGCGCACCACGCGTCAAGGCTCCCTCCGGGTTTGTCCCGGGGGGAGCTTTCGCATACCTCGTCGCCTACCCCGTCGCCTGCCCCGTCCCAGGTCAACGGCGAGTTGACGGGCCTTCGCGGTGCGTGGTGGACTGCCCGAGCCAATACGGCGGCATGGAGAGGAAGTCCGGTGCGAATCCGGCGCGGTCCCGCCACTGTCACCGGACCACTCGGCCGAGTGCGATCCGGGAGCCAGGAACTCTCGTCGCCGGTCACGTCGAACCAGGGCGCGGACCCTGAGTGAGGACATACCTGCCACCATGCGTGCCGATCGCGTTTTCGCGTACGGGGCCACGGCGGGCCTGATCGGCGACCGGATCCTCGGGGATCCGCGCCGAGGGCACCCCGTGGCAGCCTTCGGACGAACCGCCGCCGCCGTCGAGCGCGCCCTGTGGCGCGACGACCGCGCCCGAGGCGTCCTGCACACCCTGCTGTGCGCCGGGGGCGCGGCCGCCGTCGGCGCGCTGGGCGCGCGAGCCGTGCGCTCCCGGCCCGCGGCAGCCCGTATCGCCCTGACCGCGGCCGCCACCTGGGCCGTCGTGGGCGGCACCTCGCTGGGCCGGGAGGCCCGCGCCATCGGCGGGGCGCTCGCCGCCGGGGACGCCGAGGTGGCCCGGGAGCGGCTGCCTCACCTGTGCGGGCGCGACCCACAGGCCCTGGACGAGCAGCAGATGGCCCGCGCCGTCGTGGAGTCGGTCGCCGAGAACACCTCCGACGCGGTCGTCGGGGCCCTGGTGTGGGGAGCCCTCGCCGGCGTCCCCGGGCTGCTCGCGTTCCGCGCGGTGAACACCCTGGACGCGATGGTCGGCCACAAGTCGCCCCGCCACCTGCGCTACGGCTGGGCCTCCGCCCGGCTGGACGACGTCGCGGGCTGGCCGGGCGCCCGGCTGACCGCGCTCGCCGCCGTGGTGGCCGGCCCCGACCGGCGGGGGGCCGTACGGGCCTGGCGCGCGGACGCCGCCGCCCACCCGAGCCCCAACGCCGGGCCCGTGGAGGCCTCGTTCGCCGGGGCGCTCGGCGTACGGCTGGGCGGGACGCTCGCGTACGGGGGCCGGGTCGAGCACCGGGCCGTGCTGAACGGCGGGGCGGGGCGGCCCGTGGAGGTCGCGGACATCGAGCGGGCGGTACGTCTTTCGCGGCAGGTGACGTGGCTGGCGCTGGGGGCCTGCGTGGCGGCCCGGCTGCTGGTCTCCCGTACGAAGAGGAAGGGGCGGCGCGCATGAGCGGCGCGAGGCGCGGCGGCGGACTGCTGGTCGCCGGTACGACATCGGACGCGGGCAAGAGCGTGGTCACGGCGGGCATCTGCCGCTGGCTGGCCCGACAGGGCGTCAAGGTGGCCCCGTTCAAGGCGCAGAACATGTCGCTGAACTCGTTCGTGACGCGGGAGGGCGCCGAGATCGGGCGGGCGCAGGCGATGCAGGCGCAGGCCGCGCGCGTGGAGCCGACCGCGTTGATGAACCCGGTGCTGCTCAAGCCCGGCAGCGACCGGAGCAGCCAGGTGGTGCTGCTGGGCAAGCCGGTGGGCGAGATGAGCGCCCGTGGCTACCACGGGGGGCGCCAGGAGCAGCTGCTCGGCATCGTCACGGACTGCCTGGAGCAGCTGCGGGGCACGTATGACGCCGTGATCTGCGAGGGGGCGGGGAGTCCGGCCGAGATCAACCTGCGCCGGACCGACATCGTGAACATGGGGATCGCGCGGGCCGCGCGGTTCCCGGTGGTGGTGGTCGGGGACATCGACCGGGGCGGGGTCTTCGCGTCCTTCTTCGGGACGACGGCGCTGCTGTCGCCCGAGGACCAGTCGCTGATCGCCGGGTACCTGGTGAACAAGTTCCGCGGCGACGTCTCGCTGCTCGAGCCCGGCATGGAGATGCTGCGCGGGCTCACGGGGCGGGCGACGTACGGGGTGCTGCCGTTCCAGCACGGGCTCGGCATCGACGAGGAGGACGGACTGCGGGTCTCGCTGCGCGGCGCGGTACGGGAGTCCGTGGTCGCCCCGCCGGTCGGCGAGGACGTGCTGCGGGTCGCGGTGTGCGCGGTGCCGCTGATGTCGAACTTCACGGACGTGGACGCGCTCGCGGCGGAGCCGGGAGTGGTCGTGCGGTTCGTGGACCGGGCGGAGGAACTCGCCGACGCGGACCTGGTCGTCGTGCCCGGCACCCGCGGCACGGTCAGGGCCCTGGCCTGGCTGCGCGAGCGCGGCCTCGCGGACGCGCTGGTGCGGCGGGCCGCGCAGGGGCGGCCGGTGCTGGGGATCTGCGGCGGGTTCCAGGTCCTGGGCGAGCACATCGAGGACGAGGTCGAATCCCGGGCGGGAGCGGTGGACGGCCTCGGCCTGCTGCCGGTACGCATCCGCTTCGAGCGGGAGAAGACCCTCGCGCGGCCGGTGGGCTCGGCGCTCGGCGAGCCGGTCGAGGGGTACGAGATCCACCACGGCGTGGCCGAAGTCCTGGGCGGGACCCCGTTCCTGGACGGATGCCGGGTCGGTTCGGTGTGGGGGACGCACTGGCACGGCTCGCTGGAGTCGGACGGCTTCCGCCGGGCGTTCCTGCGCGAGGTGGCCTCGGCGGCCGGGCGCCGCTTCGTCCCGGCCCCGGACACGTCCTTCGCCGCGCTGCGGGAGGAACAGCTGGACCTGCTGGGGGACTTGATCGAGGAACACGCCGATACCGCTGCGCTGCTGCGGCTGATCGAGTCGGGCGCCCCGACGGGCCTGCCCTTTCTACCGCCGGGCGCCCCGTGACGGGCCGGGCCCTGCGAGGCTCTCCCCCACCCCGCCCCTTCCCGAAACTGGGCTCCGCCCAGACCCGGTCCTCAAACGCCGGACGGGCTGACTTTCAGCCCCGCCGGCGTTTGAGGCGCGGGGTCCGGGGCGGAGCCCCGGCAACGGTCCGCACACTAGAAGGAGTGAGCAACGCATGAGCACGCCCTACCCGTTCACCGCACTGGTCGGCCAGAGCGACCTGCGGCTCGCGCTCCTGCTCAACGCGGTGAGCCCCGCGGTCGGCGGCGTGCTCGTGCGCGGCGAGAAGGGGACCGCCAAGTCCACCGCCGTCCGCGCCCTGTCCACCCTGCTGCCGCAGGTGGACGTCGTACCCGGCTGCCGCTTCAGCTGCGCGCCCACCGCGCCCGACCCCGCCTGCCCCGACGGCCCCCACGAGTCCGGCCCCGGCGCCGCCCGCCCCGCCCGCATGGTGGAGCTGCCCGTCGGCGCCTCCGAGGACCGCCTCGTCGGCGCCCTCGACATCGAACGCGCCCTCGCCGAGGGCGTGAAGGCCTTCGAGCCCGGCCTGCTCGCCGACGCGCACCGCGGGATCCTGTACGTCGACGAGGTCAACCTGCTCCACGACCACCTGATCGACCTCCTGCTCGACGCCGCCGCGATGGGCGCCTCCTACGTCGAGCGCGAGGGAGTCTCGGTCCGCCACGCGGCCCGCTTCCTGCTCGTCGGCACGATGAACCCCGAGGAGGGCGAGCTCCGGCCGCAGCTCCTGGACCGGTTCGGGCTGACCGTCGAGGTCGCGGCCTCGCGGGAACCCGCCCAGCGCGTGGAGGTGGTGCGCCGCCGCCTCGCGTACGAGGACGATCCCGCGGGCTTCGCGACCCGGTGGGCCGGAGACGAACACGAGGTCCGCGCCCGGGTGGTGGCCGCGCGGGCGCTGCTCCCGCAGGTCGTCCTCGGGGACAACTCGCTGCTCCAGATCGCCGCGACCTGCGCCGCCTTCGAGGTCGACGGCATGCGCGCCGACATCGTGATGGCCCGTACCGCGACCGCGCTGGCCGCGTGGGCCGGACGGACCGGCGTACGCAAGGAGGACGTACGGCAGGCCGCGCTGCTGGCGCTCCCCCACCGGCGGCGCCGCAACCCCTTCGACGCGCCGGGACTCGACGAGGACAAGCTCGACGAGATCCTGGACCGCTTCCCCGACGAGGAACCGGACCACGACCCCGACCCGGACCCGGAGCCCGAGGGCCCGGACGACGGCGGCGACGGCGGCGACGGCAGCGACGGCCCGGACGGCGACGGCGGCGGCGTGCCCCCGCAGGGCGAAGGCCCGCACGGCGACGCCGAGACCCCGGAATCCGGAACTCCGGACGACCCCGCGCAGGCTCCGGCCGAGGAGCCGGCCCCCGCGCAGGCCGAGGCCCCCGAGGGGCAGCCCTCCGCCCGGGGAGCGGACGCGCCCGAGCAGGCCGCCGTACGGGCCGGCGAGCCGTTCCGCACCAAGATGCTCAGCGTCCCCGGGCTCGGCGAGGGCGCGGCCGGACGCCGTTCGCGCGCCCGCACCGCGCACGGCCGCACCACCGGCGCCGTCCGCCCCCGGGGCCAGCTGACGAAGCTGCACCTCGCCGCGACCATCCAGGCCGCCGCCCCGCACCAGAAGGCGCGCGGCCGCAGCGGGCGCGGGCTCGTGGTGCGCGGGGACGACCTGCGCCAGGCGACGCGCGAAGGACGCGAGGGCAACCTCGTGCTGTTCGTGGTCGACGCCTCCGGCTCGATGGCCGCCCGGCAGCGCATGAGCGCGGTCAAGGGCGCGGTCCTCTCGCTCCTGCTGGACGCCTACCAGCGGCGCGACAAGGTCGGCCTGATCACCTTCCGGGGAGCGGCCGCCGAACTGGCCCTGCCGCCCACCTCGTCCGTCGACGCCGCCGCGGCCCGTCTGGAGCGGCTGCCGACCGGCGGCCGCACCCCGCTGGCCGCCGGGCTGCTCAAGGCCCACGAGGTGCTGCGCATCGAGCGGCTGCGCGACCCGTCGCGCAGGCCGCTGCTCGTGGTCGTCACCGACGGGCGGGCCACCTCGGCCGGCTCCCTCGGCGGCGATCCGCGCGCCCTCGCGGGCCGCGGGGCCCGGCTGCTCGCGGCCGAAGGGGTCGCGTCGGTGGTCGTGGACTGCGAGACCGGCCCGGTCCGGCTGGGGCTGGCCGGCGTGCTGGCCGCCGATCTGGGCGGTCCGGCCGTCAGCCTCGACGGGCTGCGGGCCGACTCGCTGGCCGGGCTCGTCAAGAACGTACGTACATCCGTCGCATCCCACGCTTCGCACAGCAGCAACAGGAGGGCCGCGTAATGCCTCAGGGACAGCCGACCGTCGTTCCCGACGACGGACTCACGACGCGTCAGCGCCGTAACCGCCCGCTCGTCTTCGTCCACACCGGACCGGGCAAGGGCAAGTCGACCGCCGCCTTCGGGCTGGCGCTGCGCGCCTGGAACCAGGGCTGGCCGATCGGGGTGTTCCAGTTCGTCAAGTCGGCGAAGTGGAAGGTCGGCGAGGAGAACGCGCTCAAGGTGCTCGGCGCCTCCGGCGAGGGCGGCACGGTCGTCTGGCACAAGATGGGCGAGGGCTGGTCCTGGGTCCAGCGCGACGCCCAGCTCGACAACGAGCAGGCGGCCAAGGAGGGCTGGGAGCAGGTCAAGCGCGACCTGGCCGCCGAGACGCACCGGCTGTACGTGCTGGACGAGTTCGCGTACCCGATGCACTGGGGCTGGATCGACGTGGACGAGGTCATCGAGGTGCTGCGCAACCGTCCCGGTACCCAGCACGTGGTGATCACCGGCCGCAACGCGCCGGAGAAGCTGGTGGAGTTCGCGGACCTCGTCACCGAGATGACCAAGGTCAAGCACCCGATGGACGCCGGCCAGAAGGGCCAGAAGGGCATCGAGTGGTGACCTCGCTCAACGTACCGCGGCTGGTCGTCGCCGCGCCGTCCTCCGGCAGCGGCAAGACCACCGTCGCGACGGGCCTGATGGCGGCCTTCTCGGAGCGCGGCCTCGCCGTGTCCCCGCACAAGGCCGGGCCCGACTACATCGACCCCGGCTACCACGCGCTGGCCACCGGCCGGCCGGGGCGCAACCTGGACGCCTTCATGTGCGGGCCCGAGCTGGTCGGCCCGCTGTTCGCGCACGGGGCGGCGGGGTGTGACCTCGCGGTCGTCGAGGGCGTGATGGGGCTGTACGACGGGGCCGCGGGGCGGGGCGAGCTGGCGTCGACGGCGCAGGTCGCGAAGCTGCTGCGGGCGCCGGTGGTGCTCGTGGTGGACGCGTCCTCGCAGTCGCGGTCGGTGGCGGCGCTGGTGCACGGCTTCGCCTCGTTCGACCCGCAGGTCCGGCTGGGGGGCGTGATCCTGAACAAGGTCGGCTCCGACCGGCACGAGGTGATGCTGCGGGAGGCCCTGGAGGAGGCCGGGATGCCGGTACTGGGCGTCCTGCGGCGGGCCCCCCAGGTCGCCGCGCCGTCCCGCCACCTGGGCCTGGTCCCGGTCGCGGAACGCCGCGCCGACGCGCTCGCCGCGGTGGCGGCCCTGGCCGAGCAGGTCCGGGCCGGCTGCGACCTGGACGCGCTGATGGCCCTGGCCCGGACCGCTCCGCCGATGGCGTGCGAGCCGTGGTCCCCGGAGGGGGCCGATCCGGCCTCGCCGGCATGTGAGGCGCGGGATCTGGGGCGGAGCCCCGGCCGGCCCCCCGTCATCGCCGTCGCGGGCGGCCCGGCGTTCACGTTCTCCTACGCCGAGCACGCGGAACTGCTCAACGCCGCCGGAGCGGAGGTCGTGACCTTCGACCCCTTGCGCGACGAGTCGCTCCCGGAACACACTGCCGGCCTGGTCATCGGCGGCGGTTTCCCCGAGGTGTACGCGCCCGAGCTGTCCGCCAACGAGCGGCTGCGCGAGGCCGTGGCGGCATTCGCCGCACGAGGCGGCCCCGTGGCCGCCGAGTGCGCCGGGCTGCTCTACCTCGCCCGGTCGCTCGACGGGAAGCCCATGTGCGGGGTGCTCGACGCCGACGCGCGGATGTCGGAGCGCCTCACCCTCGGCTACCGCGAGGCGGTGGCGGTGTCCGACAGCCCGCTCGCGGCCACCGGCACCCGGCTGCGCGGCCACGAGTTCCACCGCACGGTGGTCGAGCCCGGCGCCGGAGCCGCGCCCGCATGGGGGTTCACCCGTCCGGAGCGCCGCGTCGAGGGCTTCGTACAGCAGGGCGTGCACGCGAGCTACCTGCACACGCACTGGGCGGCGGAGCCTTCCGTCGCGCTCCGGTTCGCCCGAGCCGCGGCCGGCAACCGGTGAGGTCACTCCGCGAGGCCCACGACCAGCCAGATCCCGGCCACCCCGCCCACCGTGCACATCAGCGTGGACAGGGCGGGGTGCTTGTGGTGCGCCTCGGGCAGGATCTCGGCGGCCGCCAGGTACAGCAGCACCCCGCCGAAGAAGCCGAGGTACGCACCGAGCGGTTCCTCCGGAAGGGTGAACAGCAGAGTGGACGCCGCTCCCACCACGGGCGCCAGCGCGTCCGCGAAGAGCATCATCAGGGCCTTGCGGCGGGCATTGCCGTAGAGCCGGGTGAGCGTGTACGTGTTGAACCCGTCGGCGAAGTCGTGGGTGATGACGGCCAGCGCCACGGCCACGCCCATCCCGCCGCCGACCTGGAAGGCGGCGCCCAGGGCCACCCCGTCGGCGAGGCTGTGGCCGACCATCGCCGCGGCCGCGGTCAGGCCGACCTCCGGGGCCCGGCCCTGGCCCGCGTGCCCGTCGTCGTTGTCGGCGCCGTGCGCGGCCTGGCGGACGGCCAGGACGCGTTCCGCGACGTGCGCGACGAGGAACCCGCCGACGAACAGCAGCAGGGCGAGCGGGACGCCGAAGACCTTCCCGCCCGCCGCCCGCAGTGCCTCGGGCAGCAGGTCGAGGCCGACCACGCCGAGCATCAACCCCCCGGCCAGGCCCAGCACCAGGTGGCGGCGGTCGGTGACGCGCTGCGCCGTCCATCCGCCTGCCAGGGTCATCAGGAACGCACCCAACGCCACGATCACGGCCATGTGCCCCTGAATACCGATTCCTCGCCGTGCGCGCACTTCCCCGCGCGGGTAGCGGACCACGGACTGTTGACGAAGACGACGGAAGAGGGGTGATCCCGGTGGGCGAGTACGCGGCGCAGCTGGTGGTCGGTGTGGGCGGCCGCGCGGGGGTTTCCGTGGCGGAGGTCTGCGCCCTGGTGGAGGAGACGCTGCGCGGGGCCGGGCTCGCCGCCGGGTCGGTGACGGCGCTGGCGACGGTGGAGGCGAAGGCGGCCGAGGCGGGGATAGCGGGCGCGGCGGAACGTTTCGGCGTGCCCCTGCTCAGCTATCCCGCCGAGCGGCTGGCCGCCATCGAGGTCCCGCATCCCTCGGACTCCGCGCGCGATGCGGCCGGTACGCCGTCGGTGGCGGAGGCCGCGGCGCTCGCGGGGGGCGGGGAGCTCCTCGTACCCAAGCGGCGGTCCGTGGCGGCGACGTGCGCGGTCGCGACGGCCCAGGGTCACGACCTGCGCCACCACGGGGACGCGGAGGTGGTGGACGCCGACGGGTCGCTGGTCGACCTCGCGGTGAACGTACGGGCGCTGACTCCCCCGGACTGGCTCAAACAGCACATCGCGGCGTCCCTCGGCGATCTCGCCGCGTACCCCGACGGCCGCTCCGCCCGCGCGGCGGTGGCGGATCGGCACTCGCTTCCGGTCGAGCGGGTGCTGCTGACAGCGGGGGCCGCGGAGGCGTTCGTACTCGTGGCGCGGGCCTTGGGCGCCGTCCGGCCCGTGGTGGTGCACCCGCAGTTCACCGAGCCGGAGGCGGCTCTGCGGGACGCCGGGCACCAAGTCGAGCGGGTCCTGCTGCGGGCGGCGGACGGGTTCCGGCTGGACCCGGCGGCGGTGCCCGAGGACGCGGACCTCGTGATCGTCGGGAACCCGACCAACCCGACCTCGGTGCTGCACCCGGCGGCCACGCTGACCGCGCTGGCCCGGCCCGGCCGGATCCTGGTGGTGGACGAGGCGTTCATGGACGCGGTCCCGGGCGAACGGGAGGCGCTGGCCGGGCGGATGGACGTCCCCGGGCTGGTGGTGCTGCGGAGCCTGACCAAGACCTGGGGGCTGGCCGGGCTGCGGATCGGCTACGTGCTGGCCGAGCCGGAGGTGATCGCGAAGCTGGCGGCGGCGCAGCCGCTGTGGCCGGTCTCCACGCCGGCGCTGGTGGCGGCCGAGGCCTGCATGACCCCGGGGGCGCTGGCCGAGGCACAGGCGGCGGCCCGGCAGATCGCCGTGGACCGGGCGCACCTGCTGGCCGGGCTCGCGGAGTTCGACGAGGTCTCGGTGGCGGGGGTGGCCGAGGGCCCGTTCGTCCTCATCCGGGTGCCGGGCGCGGCGGAGGTGCGGACCCGGTTGCGGGCCCTCGGCTTCGCCGTGCGCCGCGGGGACACCTTCCCGGGGCTGGACCGGTCCTGGCTGCGGCTGGCGGTCCGCGACCGGGCGACGACGGGACGGCTCTTGCAGGCCCTCGACCACGCGCTCGCGCTCGGGATGCCCTAGGGAGGCCCGTTCGTCACCCGGACGGCCCGTTTCCGATGGCGGCGGGGCCGCGGGTGGGCAAGGATCCCCGGAGGCGTCGGCCGCACGGCAACGGGGGTTCGAGGATGAGGGCATCCGCCAGGACGGGCGCGGCGATCGCCGGGCTCGCGGTCGTGGGCGTGGCCGTGGGCGGCGGGATCGACGCCGCGCCGCGCCTGCCCGGCAAGGGTGGCGGGGCCGCCGCGCAGCAGCGGCTCCAGGCGAGGCCGGACCCCAGCCCCAGCCCGGCCCCGAGCCCGCGTGCGCCCTCGCCCGCCGGGCAGCCGTTCACCCTGGTCGCGACCGGTGACGTCATCCCGTACCCGTCGATCATCCGGCGGGCGGCGGATGACGCGGGGAAGGCCGGGGCGTACGACTTCCGGCCCATCCTCGCCGGGGTCAAACCCCTCATATCCGGGGCCGACCTGGCGATATGCCACCACGAGATACCGTACGGGCGGCCCGGCGGACCCTACGCCGGCTACCCGCTCTTCAAGGCTCCGCACGAGCTCGCCGACGCCCTGCGGGACACCGGGTACGACAGTTGCTCGACCGCCTCGAACCACACCCTGGACGACGGGTACGAAGGCCTCGCCCGCACCCTCGACCACCTCGACCGCGTCGGCGTGAAGCACGTCGGCTCGGCCCGCAGCGCCGAGGAGGCCAGGGCCCCGGCCCTGCTCCGGGCCGGCGGCGCCCTGGTCGCGCAACTGGACTACACGTACGGCACGAACGGCATCCCGCTCCCGGCCGACAAGCCCTGGGCGGTCAGTCTGATCGACGAGGACCGGATCATCGCCGACGCCCGCGCCGCCCGGGCGGCCGGCGCGAACGTCGTCGTCCTCAGCGTCCACTGGGGCACCGAGTGGCAGACCGCGCCCGACCGGCAGCAACGCGAACTGGCACAGGTGCTGACCGCGTCCCGCGGGGCGGACGGACTCCCCGACATCGATCTGATCATCGGCACGCACAACCACGTGCCGCAGCCCTACGAGAAGATCAACGACACCTGGGTGGTCTACGGCATGGGCGACCAGGTGGCCAGCTTCTACGAGGCCGACAAACTGCGCGGCAACATGTCCTCCATCCCGCGCTTCACCTTCGCCCCGGCGGCCGCGCACCCGGGCCGCTGGGAGGTGGTGAAGGCCGAATACCTCACGCAGCATGCGGACACGGGGCCGCCGTTCCGGGTCGTGTGCGCCTCCTGCGCCGCGGCCGACCCCGGCCTCCCCGCCGCCGAGCGGGCCGCGTACGCCGCCGTCGACCGCCAGGTCAGCGCGGCCGTGATGTCACGTGGCGCCGGGGAGCAGGGGCTGGCGCACGCGACCCGCTGACGCGGGAGCCTGCGGCGGCGCGACCTGCCTACGAGGCCCTGCCGCGCCGGGTGATCACCAGCGCGCCCGCGCCGACGCCGAGCAGGATCAGCGCGCCTCCCGCGACGTACGGGGTGAGCGAACCGCCGCCGGTCTCGGCGAGGTTGGCCTCGGTGGTGAGGGCCGATCCGGTCCCGGAGGCGCCCGTCTGGGGTTTGACGTCGGGCGTGGTGCCGGGCGTGGTGCCGGGCGTGACGGCCGGGCTCGGCGCCGGCCCCGCGGGGGACTCGCAGCGTGCCTCGGCGAGCACGAGCTCGCCCTCCACCTGCGCCACGTTCAGGTTGAGCGGGTTCACCGAGACCTTCAGGCGCAGGGCCGCCGCGGCGGCCGTGGTGGAGGTGGTCTCGGTACCGGACAGTTCCAGGCTGACCAGGCCCACGCCCGGCACCTCGATCTTGGTGGGGCCGCCCGCGGAGAGGGTGACCTTCTTGCCGAGCGCGGTCACGGTGCCGAGGACGTTCGAGGTGGCCACGGGCTTGCGGCCCGCCTCACAGACCGCCTTGGAGGTGACCTTCTCCACCTCGATGAGCGAGAGGCCGGGCAGACCCGGCACGTGCACGCGGGCCTTGGCGAGGTTGGCCTCCGCCTCGGCCCGGTTCTTGTCCGCGGTCGCCTTGGACGTGGCGACGTCGGCCCGCAGCACGCTGACGGGCTGCCCCCCTTCGACGCCGTCCAGGGTCACGGTCAGCGCCGTCTTCCCGGCGGACGCCGGGGCACTGACCTCGTTGAGGGTCGTGGTCAGCGGGACGTGCACGGTCTTGTTGAGCAGGCCCACGTCCAGTCCGGCGCGCAGGACGACGGCACTGGCCTTGCCCTCACCCCCGGCGGGGCCGCCTCCCGTGGCGAAGGCGGGCGGAGCGGCGAGCAGGGCGACCGCCCCCGTGGCGAGCAGAGCGGCCGCGGGCATGCGGAAGGTGTTGCTGTTCAAGTTGGTGGAACCCCCGGGGAGATGGGAGCCGTCGCGCCGCCAATGGGGGACATTGCGCGCGCCGACGGCCTCGACCCCGGAATCTTTACGCACTGTGAGTGAACGGGCGGCAACCTGACGTGAGTTCACCCCAAAGGGTGGTTTCCACGCATACATTCGAATTGTTGCGCCTCATGAGGAACTCGAGTTCCCTCAGTCCCCGGACATGACGGACACCAAGCCCCGCCGCCGCCCGGCGAGACCGTTCACAACGAGCGACGGGCCGCCGACGTCACGCCCCGTCAACCGGACGGTTCGGGCCAGGTTCAGGCCACGACCCGGCCGTTGACGACGACGCGCAGCGGCTGGGCCAGCACCCGTACGTCGGCCCGCGGGTCGCTCGCGTAGACGACGAGGTCCGCCGGCGCCCCCTCGGTCAGACCGGGCCTGCCGAGCCAGCCGCGGGCCGCCCACGCCGTCGCCGAGAGCGCCTCCAGCGGCGGGATCCCGGCCTTCACGAGCTCCGCCACCTCGGCGGCGACCAGGCCGTGCGGCAGCGCGCCGCCCGCGTCCGTGCCGACGTAGACCCCGATGCCCGCGTCGTAGGCCGCCCGGACGGTGTCGTAGCGGCGCTCGTGCAGCCGGCGCATGTGCGCCGACCAGGTGGGGAACTTCGCCTCGCCGCCGGCCGCCAGCTTCGGGAAGGTCGCGATGTTCACCAGGGTCGGCACGATCGCGACCCCGCGCTCCGCGAACAGCGGGATGGTGTCCTCGGTGAGCCCGGTCGCGTGCTCGATGCAGTCGATGCCCGCCTCGACCAGGTCGCGCAGCGCGGTCTCGGCGAAGCAGTGCGCGGTGACCCGGGCGCCGAGCCGGTGCGCCTCGGCGATGGCCGCCTCCACCTCGGCGCGCGGCCAGCAGGCGGTCAGGTCCCCGGCGTCGCGGTCGATCCAGTCGCCGACCAGCTTGACCCAGCCGTCGCCGCGGCGGGCCTCCCTGCCGACGTACTCGACGAGGTCGGCCGGCTCGATCTCGTGGGCGTAGTTGCGGATGTAGCGCCGGGTGCGGGCGATGTGGCGGCCGGCCCGGATGATCTTCGGCAGGTCCTCGCGGTCGTCTGTCCATCGGGTGTCGGAGGGGGATCCCGCGTCGCGGATGAGGAGGGTGCCCGCGGCACGGTCCTCCAGCGCCTGGCGTTCGGCGGTCTCGGCGTCGACCGGCCCGTGGGCATCGAGTCCCACGTGACAGTGCGCGTCGACCAGTCCCGGCAGGACCCAGCCGGCGACCTCGGTGATCTCGCGGGCGGCGCGCGGGCGTTCGTACGAGATCCGGCCGCCGACCACCCACAGCTCGTCGCGGACCTCGTCGGGGCCGATGAGCACCCGCCCCTTCACGTGCAGCACCGGACTCGGGTCGCCGGAACCGCGGGGAGGGCCGGGAGGGCCAGGACGGCTGGGACCGCTCACTGCGCTCGCATCGCTCATGTCGGCACCTTACGTGCGTGCTCGATAGGCTTTCGCGGTAACCCCGGACGAAGAGAGCACCGCCGTGACCCACCCCTTCCTGGACCTTCCGCCGCTCACCGCGGAGCACTTCGCGTCGATCGAGCGGGGGGTCGCGGACCTCCTCTCCACCCGGCAGGACGTGGTGATCACGCAGGGCGAGGCGCTGCTGCCGCTGGAGGGGTGCATCCGGTCGGGCGCGCGGCCCGGTTCGACGGCGCTGAACATCGTCACCGGCCCGTACGGGACCACCTTCGGCAACTGGCTGCGCGACTGCGGCGCGACGGTGGTGGACCTGGCGGTCCCCTTCGACACGGCGGTGACGGCGCAGCAGGTCGCCGACGCGCTGGCGGCGCACCCGGCGATCGACTTCGTCTCGCTCGTCCACGCGGAGGCGGCCACCGGCAACACCAACCCGGTCGCGGAGATCGGCGAGGTCGTACGGGCCCACGGGGCGCTGTTCATGCTCGACGCGGTGGCGTCGGTGGGCGCCGAGCCGCTGCTGCCCGACGCGTGGGGCGTGGACCTGTGCGTGATCGGCGCGCAGAAGGCGATGGGCGGCCCGGCGGGCGTCTCGATGGTGTCGGTCTCGGACCGGGCCTGGGCCCGTTTCGCCGAGAACCCGGCCGCGCCCCGCCGCTCGTACCTGTCCCTGCTGGACTGGAAGGAGCGCTGGATCGACGGCGGGCGCAAGACGCTGCTGCACGCGCCGGCGCAGCTGGAGATGCTGGCGCTGGAGGCGTGCCTGGACCGGATCGCGGCCGAGGGGCTGCCCGCGCTGATGGCTCGCCACGCGGCTGCCGCGGCGGCGACCCGCGCGGGCGCGGCGGCGCTGGGCATCTCCCCGTACGTCGGCGGGGCGTCGGCGGCGGCCCCGGTGGCCACCACCCTGCGCGTCCCGGAGGCCTCGCTGGTGGTGGCCAAGGCCCTGGCGGCGGACCCGTCGGTTCCGCTCGCGGCGGGCGGCGGCGCGCCGGCCGGCGAGATGATCCGGGTCAACCACTACGGCCCGGCGGCCGCCCTCGATGCGGTCCAGGCCTCCCTGACGGCGCTCGCGACGGCCCTGGCGGCCGACCCGGCGCCGGCCGTCGCCGGCGCCGCCGCCGCCTGGTCGGCGGCGTCGGCTCCGGGCGCTCCCGCGGCCTGAGGTCAGCCGGAGAGCACGTCGAGCAGCCGGTCCACGTCCGCCTCGGTGTTGTAGAGGTGGAAGGAGGCGCGCAGGCCGCCGTCGCGGGCGGCGGTGGCGATGCCGACCGCCTGGAGGGCGGGCTGACGGTGGGCCAGGCCCGGTACCGACACGATGGGCGCGGTGCCGGGGACCGGCTCGTGGCCCAGCCGGGCGAGGCCCTCCCGGTAGCGGGCGGCCAGGGCGGTGTCGTGGGCCAGGACCGCCTCCACGCCGATCCGCTCCAGGAGCGCGAGCGAGGGCTCGGCGGCGTGGTAGGCGAGGAAGGCCGGCGACTCGTCGAACCGGCGTGCCCCGTGGGCCAGTTCCGGCATCGGGCCGTAGGTCGCGTCCCACATCGACTCCGCCGCCACCCAGCCGGCGTGCAGCGGCACCAGCGTCTGCTGGGCCTCCTCCGAGACCGTGAGGTACGAGGCCCCGCGCCCGCCGAGCAGCCACTTGTACCCGGCGGTGACCGTGTACTCGTACGGGGAGGCGTCGAAGGGCAGCCACCCCGCCGCGTGGGTGGCGTCCACGAGCATCCGCGCCCCGTGCGCGGCCGTCGCGGCGCGCACCGCGGCCAGGTCCGCCGTACGGCCGTCGGCGGACTGTACGGCGCTCAGCGCGACCAGGGCGGTGTCGGGGCCTACGGCTTCGGCGAGGGCCTCCAGCGGGGCGAAGCGGACCTTGAGGTCGTCCCGCACCACGAAGGGGTTGATCACCGAGGCGAAGTCGCCCTCCGGGCAGAGGACTTCGGCCCCCGCCGGGAGCGAGGCCGAGACCAGCCCGACGTGGGTGGCCACGGTCGAGCCGACGGCCACGCGCTCGGCGGCGACTCCGACCAACCGCGCGAAGGACTCCCGCACGCGGTTCACGCGGTCGAAGTCCCCGAAACCGGCGGGGACTGCGGCCGCGGTGGCCTCGGCCAGCTCCCGTACCGCCAAGACGGCGGAACGCGGGAGGATCCCGCAGGTGGCGGTGTTGAGGTAGGTGGTGGTGGGCGCGAACTCGGCGTCGATCACCGCGCGGTTCGCCTGGGAGAGCGGAAGATCCATGCGACCACTCTGCGCGAGGATCCACCCAAAGTCCATGGCCGAATTACCTGCGCCCCACCAAAGGATTCCTTATGGTCCCCTCGCTCGTCAGGACTGCGGGACCGCGCAGGCCCCCTCGGGCTCGCAGACCTCGGCCCCGGCCCCGGCTCCCACGTGGGGCTCGCGCTCGGCGTCCGCGGGCCGGGCGGGCTCCGGCTCGACGGCCCCGCGCTCGGCCCACGCCTGCTCCAGCGCCCGGGTGAACACCTCGGCGGGCTGCCCGCCGGAGATCCCGTAACGGCGGTCGAGGACGAAGAACGGCACGGCGTTGGCCCCCAGCTCGGCCGCCTCGCGCTCGTCGGCCCGCACCTCGGCGGCGTAAGCGGAGTCGTCGGCGAGCACCGCGCGGGCCTCGGCCTCGTCCAGCCCGGCCTCGACGGCGAGCGCGACCAGCACCTCGGGGTCGAAGACGGACCGCTCCTCGGCGAAGTTGGCCCGGTACGCGAGGTCGAGCAGTTCCTCCTGCCGACCGCGCGCGGCGGCCAGGTGCAGCAGCCGGTGGATGTCGAAGGTGTTGCCGTGGTCCCGCCCCTCGGTCCGGTACTCCAGCCCCTCGGCACGGGCAGCGGCGGCGACGTGTTCCTCCATCGCGCGCGCCTCGTCGAGGCTGCGGCCGTACTTCCGGGCCAGCAGCTCCAGAACGGGCGACACCTCACCCTTGGCGCGGTTCGGGTCGAGCTCGAAGGACCGGAAGACGAGTTCCACCTCGTCGCGATGAGCGAAGCCGGCCAACCCCTTGGCGAACCGCGCCTTGCCTACGAAGCACCAGGGACAGGCGATGTCCGCCCAGATCTCGACGCGCATGTTGCTTCTTCTCTCCTCGATCCCGGAACGGACTGTTCCGAGTTCAACCAACCGGCTCGGGGAGTCATTCCCCCAGGCCGAGCCAGAGGATGCGGTGGGAGCCGGGGCGGGGCCCGGAGGGGGCCGGGAGCCAGCCGTGGGCGGCGTAGAAGGCCTGGGCGCGGAGGTTGTGCTCGTAGACCTCCAGGCGGACCCGGTCAACGCCGGCCCGGCGCCAGGCCTCGACGCACGCGGCGTGCAGGGCGGCCCCGGTGCCACGGCGCCAGTGGACGGGGTCCACATGGAGCTGGGTGAGGGTGGTCTCGCCGGCCGTCGTGCGGAACGCGGCGATCCCCGTGAGTGCGCCGTCCTGCTCGGCGCAGAGCACCCCGCCGTCGGCGCCGGCCCGGGCGATGGCCGCGGACCAGCCCTCGCGCGTCCGCGCGAGCTCGCCGACGCCTCCGTACTCCTCCTCGGGAATCCGGCCCTGGTAGTACGTGGCGCGGGCCCGGGTGTGGAGGGCGGCTATGGCGTCGAGGTCGGCGGGTCGCGCGATTCTGATCATGGGAAAGAAAACGCGCCGGGAAGCCTGTCGGTTCCCGGCGCGTTCGGTGCCCGCGCGATTCGGCCAGCCCCGCGAGGCGGCTACTGCTTCAGCCAGGCCGCCATCATCTTCTGGGCGATCGGCGCGGCCAGCTTGCCGCCGCCGATCTCGCTGCGCTCGGTGCTGGAGTTCTCGATCACGATGGCCACCGCGATCTGCTTGCCGTTGGCCTTTCCGTACGAGGTGAACCAGGCGAGCGGGTCGAGGCTGTTGTTGACGCCGCGCTGCGCGGTGCCGGTTTTGCCGCCCACCTCTGCGCCCGGCACCTGTGCGCTCTTACCGCCGCCGTCGGTGGCCACGGTGCGCATGGCGTCCCGGAGCATCGAGGCGGTCCTGGCGCTCATGACCTGCTCCGACTCCGGGTGCTTGAAGCTCTCCAGCACGTTGCCGTTGGAGTCGGTGACCTCGGAGACCATGTGCGGGGCCACGAGCTCGCCGCCGTTCTCGATCGCGGCCGTGACCATCGCCATCTGGAACGGCGTGGCCTGCACGTCGAACTGGCCGATACCGGTCTGCGCGACCTCGTCGACCGACATCTTCTTCTCCGGGTACTTGCTCGACGGGCTGGTGCGGACCGGGGTGTCGATCTCCTTGTTGAAGCCGAGTTTCTCGGCCATCGCGCGCATCTTGTCCTGACCCAGCCGGTGCGCGTACTCCGCGAAGACGTTGTTGCAGGACTTCTTCAGGGCGTCGCGCGCCGAGACGTTGTTGCAGGCCTCGTCGCCGACCTCGCTCGGCAGCTTGGTGACGGTGCCCGGGATCGTGTACGGGGCCGCGATGCCGGTCGGCGCGTCGATGTTGGTGACCAGCCCGTTCTCGATCGCCGCGGCGAGGGTGACCAGCTTGAAGGTGGAGCCCGGTGCCTGCGGCTTGCGCAGGGCCACGTTGTCCATGGCCTTGCCCTTGCCGTCCTCGCCGAGGTACTCCTTCCAGGCGGCCCCGTCGTTGGCGCCCGCGATGCGGCCCGGGTCGAAGGACGGGTTGTTCACCACGGCGAGGATCGAGCCGGTGGCGGGATCGATGGCGACGGCGGCGCCCTGCTTGCCCTGGAGCGCGTCGTACGCGGCCTTCTGCACGTCCTTGTCGATGGTGGTCAGGACGTTGCCCGGTGCGGCCCGCTTGTTCGTCAGCACGTCCATGATCGACTTCAGTCGGCTGTCGGAGCCGTTGAGGACGTCCTTGTAGACACCCTCCAGCATGCTCGTGCCGTACACCTGCGAGCTGCGGCCGGTGATCGGCGCGTAGAGCGGGCCGTCGACATACGTCCGCTTGTACCCGAAGTCCTTGTCATCGGTGGTCTTCGTCGAGCCGGTGATCGCCTCTCCGCCCACGATGATGTTCCCGAGCGGGTTCGCGTACTGGTCGATCGTGTTCCGTCGGTTGTTCTTGTCGTCTGCGAGGGCCTGGCCTTGGTATGCCTGCACCCAGGTGACCCGCACCAAAAGGGCCAGCACCAGGAGAAGACAGAAGACCGACGCACGCCTGATCGTTTTGTTCATCCCCCTGAAGGACGTCTCAAGGGCCCCGACCGTTCCGCTCTGCCCCGATTGTGGCGGGGTTCTCAGCTTTTCTTCATCTGTTCCTCGGGAGGAAGCCTCCCTCGTACGCCGCGATGACCGCCTGGGTGCGGTCCCGGGACCCGGTCTTGGCCAGGACCGCGGCGACGTGCGTCTTGACGGTCTGCGGCCCGACGCCGAGGCGCTCGCTCATCTCGTGGTTGGACAGCCCGGTGGCCATCAGGCGCAGTACGTCGGCCTCCCGGTCGGTGAGCCGGGCCACCCACGGCGCGGCCGCAGCCCCGGGCGCGTGGGCGACGGCCAGGGAGCGGACCGCGGCCGGGAAGAGCACCGAGTCGCCGCGGGCCACGAGCCGGACCGCGCCGATCAGCTCGTCGGGGTCGGCCCGCTTGAGCAGGAACCCGGCGGCGCCCGCGCGCAGCGCCCCGTACACGTAGGAGTCGTTCTCGAAGGTGGTGACGACGAGGATCCGGGGCGGGTCGGCCATGGTCGCCAGGATCTGCTCGGTGGCCCGGATGCCGTCGACCTCGGGCATCCGGACGTCCATCAGCACCACGTCCGGGGCCAGCGCCCGGACCAGGGAGACGGCCTCGGCGCCGGACGCCGCCTCCCCCGCCACCTCCAGGTCGGGCTCGGCCTCGAGGATGACCCGCAGGGCGGTACGGACCATCCGCTCGTCGTCGGCGATCACGATCCGCAGCGGCGGCCGGCTCATCGGGGGCCCCCGCCCAGCGGAAGGACGGCCCGCAGCCGCCACCGGCCCTCGTGGCGGCCCGCCTCGACGCGGCCCCCGAGGAGCGCGGCCCGCTCGGCTGCGCCGCGCAGGCCGCGGCCCCCGGTGGTCCGGGGCTCTCCACCCTCCGGGGCGGCCGGCGGATTGGTCATGGTGATCTCCAGTTCAACGGGTCCGTTCATTCCCTCGCCCCCCTGGCCCCCTTCGCCCCGTTCGCCCCCTTCACTCGCTTCATCCCCCTGCTCCCCGCGGCCCCCGCGACCCGGATCGCCCGCGCCGCGGACGGCTATCCGCACTTCCACCGGGCCCTCGCCGTGCCGCAGGGCGTTGCTCAGGCCCTCCTGGACGATCCGGTACGCCTCGCGGGAGACGATCACCGGGAGCTGCGCCCAGCCCCCGGCCGCCCCCGGGTCCAGGTGGGCGGTGATCGGAGTGCCGGCCGCCCGGGTGCGGGCCAGCAGCCCTTCGAGGTCGGCGGCGAGGGTCGGCGCGGGCGCGGCGTCCGGCCGGTCCGGGTCACCGTCGCGCAGCAGTCCGAGGACCGCGTCCAGCTCGCCGACCGTACGCCGGGTGGTGTCCTCGATCGCCGCCAGCGCCTCCCGTACGAAGCCCAGGTCGCTGTCGAGCACCCGCCGGGCGGCGCTCGCCTGGAGGGTGACGGCGCTCAGCGCGTGCCCGACCGAGTCGTGCAGCTCCCGCGCCAGCCTGTTGCGCACCGCCAGGTCGGCGGCCCGCTCCTCGGCCGCCGCCAGCCGGTCCGCCGCCGTCGGCCCGAGCAGTACGGGTGCCAGCCGGGCCAGCAGCGCCCCCGCCCCGGCGGCGCACAGGACCAGCCCGGCCAGCAGCCCGGCCCCGAGCAGGGGTGCCAGGTACGGCTCGGCCTGCGTGCCGAACCAGCCCAGCCCGAGCCCCTTGCCGCGCAGCCCCCTCACGAACGGCAGCGCGATCAGCACCGCAGCCATGGGCGGCACCGCGAGGCTCGCCCCGCTGACGAGCGCGCCGAGCCCCAGGTGGAGGGTCCACCAGGCCGCGGTCCGCCCCCGGGCCGCCCAGGACCGGGCCGGGCCGTCGGCCAGCCGCTCCCCCGGCACCCCGCACATGGCCCGGACCGCGGCCACCGACATCGGCCGGACCAGCGGGGACACCGCCGTCACCGCGACCAGCGGCAGGGCGGCCGCGTAGGCGGCGAAACTCAACGGGAGGGAGGCGAGGGCGTTGACCCCGCCGGCGGCCACGCCGACCACCACCTGGGCGAGCAGGAAGTACGGCATCAGCAGGGCCCCGCCGAGTATCAGGTGCACCCAGCGCAGCCGGGCCCGCACCCCCAACAGCCGTCCCAGCCGTCCCAGCCGTCCCAGCCGTCCCAGCCGGCTCGGTTCGCCCCGCCCCTCGCGCATCGCCCCGTCACGCATCACCCCTCTCGGCGGGAGGTGAGGAACCGGGTGAGGACGACAGCTCCGAGGGATCCGGTGATCATCTGGCCAGCGTAGATCAGCAGGGTGGCGCGGGTGGGCCCTTCGCCGCCGTCCAACTCCGGGCCCAGCGAGGCGATCAGCATCCACAGCCCCCAGGTCAGCGCCGCCGCCGACCCCGTCCAGGCGAGGGCGAGCGGCCACCGCCCACCCCACTCCCGGCCCCGGGCCAGGAGCACCGCCCCCGCCCCGGCGGCGAGCGCGCACGCGCCGTGCACCGCGGACACCACTCCCGCCGCGGCCGAGTACTCGGCCGCCCGCTCGGCGCCCAATGCCGCCGTACCGCCGAAGGCCCAGTACAGATGCACCGCCCCCACCATCAGTCCGGCCGGCGCCGCGGCTCCCGCCACCACCCCCGTGGACGGCGGGAGCCGCTTACCCGCCGCGCCCTGCCACCGCCGCCCCCAGCGCTCCCGCGCATAGGGCACGAACAGTCCGGCCAGGGCGAGTCCTTGGACCGTGAAGCCGGTGTAGACGACCGTGAACACCCACGGGTCGAGGAAGGGCGCCTGGTACGTCTTCCCGGGGCCGCCCGCCCCCAGGCCCAGCGCCCGTATGAGCAGTTGGCCGGGGAACCCGGTGAGGATCGGGGTGAGCAGCCCGGTGGCGACGAAGGCCGGGACGGTGAGCAGCCAGGCCGGCACCCGCCTCCCCCACGGCCGGGTGAGCACCAGCACGAGCAGGATCACGCTCGCGTCCATGGCCAGCGTGAGGGCATTGGCCAGGGTGAGGAACAGCCCGGGCTCCAGCAGCACGCTGCCCTCGGGTATCCCGATCCGGCTCCCGGACAGCCAGGCGGCCTTCAGGCACAGGTACGGCACGGTGGCGGCCAGGGCCACCGCCCGCAGGATCCGCCGCCCGGTCCCCGTCCCCGGGCCGGGGGCCGGCGCCTGCTTCGCCTGCTTCGCCTGCTTCGCTTGCTTCACCTGCAACTCGGACGGGGTGTGAACGGCTCGTGTGGTCATGACCCAACGGTCCCGCGCCCGCGGCCCCGCCACCTCCCCCGTGAAGGGGAACCGCCTCCCCCACCCGGGGGAGAAACCACCGCCTCCCCCGACCACCCTCCCCGCCGCCCTCCCCGGCACGTCCCCCGGGTCACATCCGCCGAGTCACCACCGACAGCCGGTCCCGCGCCTCGAACAGCGCGTCCTTGATGGCCCGTTCGTGCACCGGCGTCAGCCGCGCCACCGGCACCGAGCAGCTCACCGCGTCCCGCGCCGGCGTGCGGTAGGGCAGCGCCACCCCGAAGCAGCGCAGCCCCAGGGTGTTCTCCTCGCGGTCCACGGCGTAGCCCTGCTCCCGCACCAGGGCCAGCTCCTCGATGAGCCGCTCCCGGTCGGTGACGGTGTGTTCGGTGACCGCCTCCAGCCGCCGGGGCAGCAGTCCCCGTACCTCTTCGTCCGTGTGCGTGGCCAGCAGCGCCTTGCCCAGCGCCGTCGTGTGCACGGGCAGCCGGCGCCCGACCCGGGTGAAGGGCCGCAGGTAGTGCTGCGACTGGCGCGTGGCCAGGTAGACCACGCTCGTCCCGTCCATCCGGGCCAGGTGGATGGTCTCCGTGGTGTCGTCGGACAGCCGGTCCAGGGTGGGCCTGGCGGCCGCGACCACCTCGTCCCCGTCGATGTACGAGCTGCCGACGAGCAGCGCCCGTACGCCGATGCCGTACCTCGTCCCGGTCGCGTCCGTCTCCACCCACCCCAGGTTCACCAGGGTGCGCAGCAGCATGTAGAGGCTGGACTTGGGCAGGGACAGGTCGTGTTGGATGTCGGCCAGGCTGTGCAGCCCCGGCCGGGCCGCGAAGTGCTCCAGCAACAGGACCGTGCGCACCGCCGACTTCACTGCCGCCGACGCGCCTGGGCCCGACGAGGCCTCCGACTCGGTTGTGGTCATTCGCCTTCGTGCCCCTCTTGTCCCTTGTCAACCCGGAAGACGCGGAAATAGAGTCCACGATGGATGTGATCATTCATCCATCGGAACGGCGTTCAGAATACTGAACGACATCGCGCGGGTCAGCGTAGATCCAGGAGGCAGTGCGCCATGACAGCAACACCAGTCTGGAGTGTGGACCCCCGCACCGGGAAGCAGCGCGAGCAGGTTGCGGTCGAAGCCACATCCCGGGAGGTGGACGAGGCCGTACGCGCGGCCCACGCCGCCCGCGGTGCGCTCGCCGACGCCGTCGTCCGCGCCGCCTTCCTGCGCGCCGCCGCCGACCTCCTCGACGAGTCGGCCGCCCATGTCGTGGAGGCCGCGGACGCCGAGACCGCGCTCGGCCCGGGCCGCCTCACGGGCGAACTCGCCCGCACCACCGGACAGCTGCGGGCCTTCGCGGATGCGGTCGACGAGGGTGCGTACCTCGACATCCGCATCGACCGCGCCGACCCCGCCCTGACTCCGCCGCGCCCTGAACTGCGCCGCTACAAGGTGCCGCTGGGCGTGGTCGCGGTCTACGCCGCCTCCAACT
This sequence comes from Streptomyces sp. NPDC060028, assembly GCF_042736725.1. NCBI lineage: Bacteria > Bacillati > Actinomycetota > Actinomycetes > Kitasatosporales > Streptomycetaceae > Streptomyces > Streptomyces sp. NPDC060028. Next base: position 80,388 of record NZ_JBHWVJ010000014.1, read on the forward strand.
TCCCGCTCGCCTTCTCCGTGCCCGGCGGCGACACCGCGAGCGCCCTGGCGGCCGGCTGCCCCGTGGTGGTCAAGGCGCACCCGGACCACCCGGCCACCTCCGAGCTGTGCGCCTCGCTGCTGCGCCGGGCGGCCGTCGCCGCCGGGCTGCCGCCCGAGGTGGTGGCCGTGGTCCACGGGTTCGACGCGGGCCTGGAGCTGATCCGCCATCCGCTGGTCACGGCGGCCGGGTTCACCGGGTCCATCCGGGGCGGGCGGGCCCTCTTCGACGCGGCGGCCGCCCGGCCCGTGCCGATCCCCTTCCACGGGGAGCTCGGCTCCCTCAACCCCGTCGTGGTCACCGCCGCGGCCGCCGCCGAGCGCGCCGAGGAGATCGGCGCCGGGCTGGCGGGCTCGGTCACCCTCGGCGTCGGCCAGTTCTGCGTCAAGCCGGGCCTGGTGCTGGTGCCCGAGGGGGCGGACGGCGACCGGGTCACCGGGGCGCTGACCAAGGCGCTCGGGGAGACCGAGCCGGGCGTGCTGCTGGACCACCGGATGCGGGAGAACTTCATCGCGGGCGTCCGCGAGCGGGCCGCGCTGGCCGCGGTCACCGCGCCCGTCACCCCGGGCTCGGGCGGCGAGCACTCCGTGGGGGCGGGCTACCTGACCGTGCCGGCGCGCGCCCTCGTGGAAGGCACCGTCGGCGCCGACGCCGACGCCGGCGCCGGCGCCGGCGGCAGCGGCGGCAGCGGCCACGAGGTCCTGCTGGAGGAGTGCTTCGGCCCGGTCACCGTGGTCGTCCGGTACGCCGACCAAGGCGAGGCGGCCGCGGTACTGGGCCTGCTCTCCGGGAACCTGAGTGCCACGCTGCACCTGTCGGCGGCCGAGACCGAGGGCGGCGCCGGTCCCGCCGCGGAGCTGATCGCGCAGGTCACGACGCTGGCCGGGCGGGTCGTGGTGAACGGCTGGCCCACCGGGGTGGCCGTGGCCCCGGCCCAGCACCATGGCGGCCCCTACCCGGCGGCGACCTCCCACTCCACCTCGGTCGGCGGGACCGCGATCGAGCGCTGGCTGCGCCCGGTGGCCTACCAGTCGGTGCCCGACGCGCTGCTCCCGCCGGAGCTGCGCGAGGCCAATCCGCTGGGGCTGCCGCGCCGGGTCACCCCCTGATCCCGTTGCCTGCCCCGCCCCGGGCGGGGCAGGCTGCCGCCCATGCCGAAGCCGCACGGATTCTCGTACGAACAACTGGGCGATCACAGCGTCGTCATCACGCACCAGGGGCGGGCCGCGGGCACCCTGCGGGGCGGCCGGGCCGAGAAGTTCCTGGCCGAGGTGGAGTCCGGGGACGCGCAGCTCGTCATGGCGCGCTGGACCGGCGCGTACAAGTTCGGGAACGAGCGCATGGCCAAGAACCACCCCCGCAACCGGCGCTGAGGCCTGCCTCCGCCGCGTTCGCCCCGTACGAAATCTCGCGCGAGGGTAAGGGAACGGTAAAGCTGCGTCGGTCGTTCTGGATGCATGACCGCTATGACCCCTGGTTCCAATCTGCCGCTCCCTTCCGTCAGCGTGACGGTGGACGTGGCTGCTCCGGTGCGGCTCGACGTGTCCGGGCTCCTTCTCACGGCGGACGGCAAGGTGCGCTCCGACGCCGACTTCATCTTCTACAACCAGCCCTCCGGCCCCGGTGTCACCTACCGGTCCGGCGGCGGTGCGGCACCGGACTCGATCACCGTGGACACCGGCGCGCTGCCGCCGGGCATCGAGCGGATCGTGGTCACGGCCAGCCCCGATGCCGCCGGGCAGACCTTCCAGGGCATCGAGCCGACCGCGACCGTACGGGACGCGGCCGGCTCGGTGATCGCGACCTTCACCCCGCCGCAGCTCGGCTCCGAGACGGCCCTCGTGGTCGTCGAGATCTACCAGCGCGGCGGCGCCTGGAAGGTCCGCGCGGTCGGCCAGGGGTATGCGAACGGCCTGGCCGGCATCGCGACCGACTTCGGGGTCTCGGTGGACGAGGAGCCCGCCCCCGCGGCGGCGGCCCCGGCGCCGGTCGCGCCCCCGGCGCCCCCCGCCCCTCCGACGGCGCCCGCCCATCCGGTCTCCCCCTGGCTCGGCGGCCAGACGCCCACCCCTTCGGCCCCGACCGCCGCCTCCTGGCCGAGCTCCCCGGCGGCCGCACCGGCCGCGCCCGCGGCGCCCGCCGCCCCGTCGGCCCCCGCCGCCGCGCCCGGAAGCGGCAAGGTCAACCTGGACAAGGGCCGCGTCACCCTCCAGAAGAACCAGACCGTGTCCCTGGTCAAGGGCGGCCGCCCGCTGCTCTCCCAGGTCAAGATGGGCCTGGGCTGGGAGCCCGCGTTCGGCGGCCGCGACATCGACCTCGACGCCTCGGTCATCGCGTACGGCCCGCAGCGCAACCACATCGACAGCTGCTACTTCGGCAAGCTGTCCATCCTGGGCGGGGCCGTCAAGCACTCCGGCGACAACCTCACCGGCGAGGGCTCGGGCGACGACGAGGTCATCGTGGTCGACCTCGGCCGGCTCCCCGCCGACGCGACGGGGCTTGTCTTCACGGTCAACTCCTTCTCCGGCCAGAAGTTCACCGAGGTGGCCAAGGCCTACTGCCGCCTGATCGACGCGGCGAGCGGCGAGGAGCTGGTGCGCTTCGACCTCACCGGCGCGGAGCCCCAGACCGGCGTGATGATGGCCAAGCTGATCAAGCAGTTCTCCGGCGAATGGGAGATGACGGCCATGGGCGAGTTTGTGAAGTCCCGCACAGTGCGCGGCATGGTCAAGCCCGCTTCCCAGGCACTCTGAGCAGGTGGGCGGGCACATGGAGCCACCGATCACTGCTCCGGGTGATCGATTCCACCCTTAATCGGGCGGTGGCTGTCAGTGCCCACCCGTAGCCTGGATCCCATGCACCAGACACTCCAGCCCGCGGGTCCCGCGCGCCCGTCCGCCGCCGAGGCGAACGACGCGATCCGGCACCTCGTAGAGACTCGGGTGGATGGCGAGTGGCCCTCCGACGCGTATGAATTCCTGCTGGAGGAGTGGGCCGCGGCCAGCCGCGCCGAGGCATATCCCAACCGATGAAGCTCTGAAGCGGCCCGGCCTCCGAATGGCCGGGCCGCCGACTCCATGAGCCACGGGCTCCGAGCCGCCGGGCCCACCGCCCGGCGGCTCAGTCGTGCCGGGTGCCGGGCGTCAGCGCGTACGCCGCCACGGGCCCGTGATGGCGAGCATGATGCCCGGGTCCTGGATGTTGGCGAACAGCGTGCGCCCGTCCGGCGAGAAGCAGACCCCCGTGAACTCCGAGTACTCCGGCTCCTCGGCGGTCCCCATGTTCAGCTCGTTGCGCGCCAGCGGGTACGTACGCCCCGACTCGGTCGCGCCGAAGAGGTGCTGCAGGCCCGAGCCGTCCTCGGCGATGACCAGGCCGCCGTACGGGGAGACCGTGATGTTGTCCGGGCCGTCGTATCCGCCGTCGGCCGCCGGGTCCGCGTTCACTCCGAACAGCACCGTCAGCCGGATCGTGCGCCGCTTGGGGTCGTAGAACCACACCTGCCCGTCGTGCGGGGCGCCGGGGCTCTCCGTACGGGCGTACGAGGAGACGAAGTAGGTACCGCCGTCGGCCCACCACATCCCCTCCAGCTTGCGCGCCCGCGTCACGGCGCCGGCCCCGAACTGCTTGCGCACCGGGACCGTCCGCGCGTCACGGTCCGCGACCGGCGCCCAGTCGACCCCGTACACGGTGCCGATCTTCGTCGCCCGCGAGAGGTCGTCGACGAACACGCCCGAGCTGTCGAAGCACTTGGCGGCCGCGAGCACCCCGGCGTCGTCCGCGAGGGTACGCAGCTTGCCGCGCCCGTGGTGGAACCCGCGCGGCGGTGTCCACCGGTAGAGCAGCCCGTTGGGGCCGGAGGCGTCCTCGGTCAGGTAGGCGTGGCCCTGCTTGGGGTCGATGACCACGGCCTCGTGCGCGAACCGGCCGAAGGCCTTGACCGGCTTCGGGTCGCGGTTGGCGCGGCGGTCGTGCGGGTCCACCTCGAAGACGTACCCGTGGTCCTTGGTCATGCCGTTCTTGCCCGCCAGGTCCTCGTTCTCCTCGCAGGTCAGCCAGGTGTTCCAGGGAGTGGCCCCGCCCGCGCAGTTGGTCGACGTACCGGCGATGCCCACCCATTCGGCGACCTCGCCGCCGCACCGGACCTCGACCACCGTGCAGCCGCCGGACGCGCCCGGGTCGTAGACGAGGCCCTCGGTGAGCGGTACGGGGTGCGCCCAGTCGGAGCGCGGGCCCTTCAGCTCGTGGTTGTTGACGAGGAGGGTGACCCCGCGGTGGCCCTCGAAGGCGGCCGTGCCGTCGTGGTTGGACGGGGTGGACTCGCCCGATTCGAGCGTGGTGACACCGCTGTGCGTGACGACGCGGTACGAAAACCCGGCGGGGAGCGCGAGGAGGCCCGCCGGGTCGGGGACCAGCGGGCCGTAGCCGGGGCCGTTCGGGCGGCCGCGCTCGTCCTGGTGGGTGCTGTCGTCGGCCGCCAGCGCCCCCGGGGCGGTGGCGAGTGCGCCGACCGTCCCGGTGAGCGCGACGCCGGCACCTGCGATGACGGTGCGGGCGGTGAAGTCTCTACGGCTGAGCGGCATCGGGTCTCCTGGGGGTGGGGAGGTGGTGCGCCTGCGGTGCAGTCGTCGGCGCACACGCTCCCGCCCGCACCTGAACGCCCGCTGAACTACCCACGAAAACGAAGCGACCCCTTCGCCCGGTTCGGTATGGCCAACTCCCCTTCAGGAACGTCTCATTACCGACGCCTCAGGCGTGCCTCAGGCATGCCTCACCCGCGCCTCCCGCGTCGCCTCCCGCGTCGCCTCACGGCTGCCGGGAACGCGCCTTGAACGCGGCCTTGCGGGCCTCCTTCGCCATCTTCTTGTCCGGGTGCAGCCGTCCCATCGCCTCCAAGACGTCCGCCGTCGCCGGGTGCTCCACCCGCCACACCTCGTCGAAGAACCCCGCGTGATGGGCGGTCAGCGTCTCCACCAGGGCCGGCAGTTCCTCCGTCTCCCCGTCCGCACCGAGCTGCGCCGCGATCGTGTCGACCGTCAGCCAGAACACCATCGCCCCGTCCGGCGCCGGTACGTCGGCCGCCCCGCGCTCCGCCAGCCAGACCCGGGCGAGACCGCCCAGCTGCGGGTCGTCCAGCACCGCGCGGAGTGCCGGCTCGGCCTGCGCCCCGGCCGGGGCGAGGGCCTGCTGGCAGCGCAGCCGGCGCAGCGGGGCGCTCTCGTCGTCCCCCTTGGCGGCGGCGAGCAGCTCGGCGGCCGCCGCGGGCAGCGCGCGGTCGGCCAGCCACTGCTCGATCTCCGCCTGGGCCGCGCCCTCGGGGTAGTGGGAGATCGCGTCGAGCAGTGCGTCGGCGCCCTTGTCGGCCAGTTCGCCGATGGCCGGCGCCTCGACCCCGGCCTCCAGCATGCGGGCGCGGATCCCGTAAAGGCCGAGCGGGGTCAGGCGCACCATCCCGTACCGGGCGACATCGTCCTCGTCCTCGTCGTCGCCCTCGGCGCCCTCCGGTCCCGCGGCGGCCGGCTCTTCCTCGCCCGCCTCCGCGAGCAGGTCCTCGTCGACCGGGCGGAACTCGACGAGACCGATCGGCTCCAACTGCCGGAACTGGTCGTCGAGGCGCATCATCGCGTCCGAGACCTGCTCCAGGACGGCGTCGGTCGGCTCGCCCATGTCGTCGGGCACCACCATCGAGGCGGCCAGCACGGGCAGCGGAACCGGGCTGTCGGCCGCCCCGCCCTCGGCGACGGTGAGCAGGTAGAGGTTGGCGAGGACCCCGTCGAGGAAGTCCGCCTCGCGGCGCGGGTTCCAGTCGAGCTGGTCGAAGTCGATCTCACCGCCCGCGTCGAGCGCGTCCACGAGGTCGTCCAGGGCCGGCACCGCCGCGTCCGCGAGGACGGTGTCCAGGGCCGCGAGCCACAGGTCGAGCACGTCGCCGGGGGCGCCGCCCGTGACCAGCGCGAGGTCCTCGCCCGGCGCCGCGGTGCCGAAGTCCCGCGCCTCCTCGGCCTCGCCCCGGTCCCCGTCGGCCGCGCCCTCGTCCGCCGCCGCGCCCGGCGCCTCCTGCGCCGCCGCGTCCGCTGCCTCGTCCGCCGCCTCGTCCTCGTCGGGCTCGGTCACGTCGACCAGGCCGGTGTCCACGGCGACCCGCCAGGCCTGGCTCGCGTACACCGGGGAGTCCTCGTCGGCGGCGTCGAGGCCGAGCACCGCGACGGCGTCGGGCAGCTGGGCGGCGACGAGTTCGCCGCCGACGTCCACGCGGGTGTCGGGTCCGGCCCAGCGGGCCAGGCGTACCGCGCGGGCGAACAGCGGGGCGGCGAGCGCGTCTCGGGCCAGCTCCGCGTCGGAGAGCAGCCGGACCGGCGGCAGCGTGGGGTGCGACTCTGCGGACATGGGGCGGTTCTCCTCGCGGGCGCGGTGGGGCGATGGTTCGGTCGGACAGCCCTGCGGCGGGGCGGCCTGGCAGCCGTGCGGCCGGGCGGCAGGCGGTCGTGACCTTCTTGCGGCGCTCCAGCGTAGACGCATTTCGGGCGCGCCCGGCGGGGCATCCCTTTTGGTTCATCCCACAGACAGCTTTCGTATCCCCTGTAGGGCTTGACAACTTTGCTGACCAAGAAGGAAATTGACGCGCGTAGATCTCTGCTTTCCTCAACTCACACCGGAGTTCCTGCCCATGCGCTCCTCGCATCCCCGCTCCGCCGCCGTCGCGGCCCTCGTCGCCACCGCACTGGCCACCGGCCTGCTCGCCGGTTCCGCCGACGCCGCCGAGGGCGCCGCGTCGGCCGATCCGATACGCATCCACGACATTCAGGGCGCCACCCGGATATCCCCGCTCAACGGCAAGCAGGTCATCGACGTCGAGGGCATCGTGACGGGCGTGCGCACGTACGGCTCGCGCGGTTTCTGGATCCAGGACCCGGACGCGGACGACAACGCCGCCACCAGCGAGGGCGTGTTCGTCTTCACCAGCTCCGTCCCGACCGTCGCCGTGGGCGACGCGGTCAAGGTCTCCGGCCTGGTCGGCGAGTACATACCCGGCGGCGTCTCCTCCGGCAACCAGTCGGTCACCCAGATCTCCAAGCCGGCCGTGACCGTCGTCTCCTCGGGCAACGCCCTGCCCGCGGCCACCGCCGTCAACGAGTACTCGGTCCCCGCCGAGTACGCCCCGGCCGGCGACCCGGCCGCCGCGGGCAGCATCAACGGCCTGACCCTGGACCCCGCGCGCTACGCCCTGGACTACTACGAGTCCCTCGAGGGCATGAACGTCCAGATCGGCACCTCGCGCGTGGTCGGCGCCACCGACCCGTACGCGGAGCTGTGGGTCACCGTGAAGGGCTGGGAGAACCAGGCCAAGCGCGGGGGCACGATCTACGGTTCCTACGAGTCCCAGAACACCGGCCGCCTCCAGATCCAGCAGCTCGCGCCCCTCGCGCAGCAGCCCTTCCCGGTGGCCAACGTCGGCGACAAGCTGACCGGCACCACCGAAGGCCCGCTGGACTTCAACCAGTTCGGCGGCTACACGCTGGTGGCCCGCACCCTCGGCACCGTCAAGGCGGGCACCCTCGCCCCGGAGAAGACCAAGCCGCAGGCGGCGAACGAGCTCGCGGTGGCCACGTACAACGTCGAGAACCTCGACCCGACCGACCCGCAGGAGAAGTTCGACAACCTCGCCAAGGCGGTCGTCGAGAACCTCGCCTCCCCCGACATCGTGGCCCTGGAGGAGATCCAGGACGACAACGGCGCCAAGAACGACGGCACGGTCTCGGCCGAGCAGACGCTGACGAAGTTCACCGCGGCCATCGCGGCCGCGGGCGGCCCGGCGTACCAGTGGCGGACCGTCAACCCCGAGGACAAGAAGGACGGCGGCGAGCCCGGCGGCAACATCCGCCAGGTGTTCCTCTTCAACCCGGCGCGGGTCTCCTTCACCGAGCGCGCCCCGGGTGACGCGGTGACCGCGACCGGCGTGGTGAAGGAGAACGGCAAGGCCGCCCTGACCCACTCCCCCGGCCGCATCGACCCGGCGAACCCGGCGTGGGCGGACAGCCGCAAGCCGCTGGCCGGGGAGTTCGTCTTCCGCGGCAAGACGGTCTTCGTGATCGCCAACCACTTCGGCTCCAAGGGCGGCGACGAGGGCCTGGTCTCGCACCACCAGCCGCCGGTGCGCTCTTCGGAGGCCAAGCGACTGCTCCAGGCGCAGGCCGTGAACGGCTTCGTCAAGGACATCCTGGCGACCGAGAAGAACGCGAACGTGATCGCCCTCGGCGACATCAACGACTTCGAGTTCTCGGCGACGGCGAACGCGCTGGCGGACGGCGGGGCGCTGTACCCGGCGATCAAGTCGCTGCCGAAGGCGGAGCGGTACTCGTACGTCTACCAGGGCAACGCCCAGGTGCTGGACCAGATCCTGACCAGCCCGGCGATCAAGTCGTTCACGTACGACAGCGTGCACGTCAACGCCGAGTTCGCGGCCCAGAACAGCGACCACGACCCGCAGGTGCTGCGCTTCCGTCCGTAGTCCCCTGTACCGCAGGAGGCCCGGTCGCCGTCCCGACCGGGCCTCCTGCCACACTCCTGGGCATGATCTTCCGTACCGCCACGCGCGAGGACCTGCCCGCCGTCCTCGCCCTGCTGGCCGAGGAGGGCCGGGAGCCGACCGCCCTCGGCGAAGCCCAGGAGCGGGCTTTCGCCGACATCGAGGCGGACCCCCGCAACGAGTTGCTCGTCCTCACGGACGGGGACGAGGTCCTCGGCTGCCTCCAGCTGACCTACATCCCGGGCCTCGGCCAGGGCGGCCGGGAGCGGGCGCTGGTGGAGGCGGTACGGATCCGCGCGGACCGGCGGGGCGGCGGCCTGGGGGCGAAGCTGATGGAACTGGCTGTGGCGCGGGCCCGCGAGCGGGGCTGCGGCCTGGTCCAGCTGACCAGCAACAAGCGGCGGACCGACGCGCACCGCTTCTACGAGCGGCTGGGCTTCGCCCGGAGCCACGAGGGCTTCAAGCTCGCGCTGACGCGCTGACGACCTGAGCGCGCCGCGGCGGATGGCGGGAACGAGGGGGACTTTCGGCCCTGGCGTGAGGCTCGCCACATCGCTACCCATTCGGCCCGTTCTGGTGTTGAGTGTCCCCACGCTCGATCTTGCACCGCCCCGGACCGCTCGCACTCCCTGGAGGACCGCGTGTTCCCCTCCATCTCCCTCGCCCAGGAAATCGGCCTCGCCGTCCTGCTCGTCGCCGCTGTCGTCTGGGTCGTCGGTCTCGGCCACATGATGTGGGACAGCCGCTTCCACCACCCGCAGCCAAGCGCCTTCGACGGCCTCGGGGTCATCCCGGCCCAGCGCGGCTCGGCCGCGCACCCGATGGAGTCGGTGGAACTGACCGAGGCCGAACAGCAGGCCTTCGCGGGCCTGATCCGCACCATCCCCCTGCGCTGACCCGGTCCGAAAGCAGAACGCCCCCGCCCCCGGCTGGGGGACGAGGGGCGCTGCGACAGCCGGCCCCCGCAGGCGGCGCGGGCCCGGTGGTGGGTCAGTTGTGGCTGTGGAGGATCTCGTTCAGGCCGCCCCAGGCCGCCTTGTACGGGCGGGCCTCGACGGCGCCGGTGACCGAGTTGCGGCGGAAGAGGATGTTGTTGGCGCCCGAGAGTTCCAGGGCCTTGACGATCTGGCCGTCCGGGAGGGTGACGCGGGTGCCCGCGGTCACGTAGAGGCCGGCCTCGACGACGCACTCGTCACCCAGCGCGATGCCGACGCCCGCCTCGGCGCCGATCAGGGTGCGCTCGCCGATCGAGATGATCTGCTTGCCGCCGCCCGAGAGGGTGCCCATGGTGGACGCGCCGCCGCCGATGTCGGAGCCGTCGCCGACCACGACGCCCGCCGAGATGCGGCCCTCGACCATGGAGGTGCCCAGCGTGCCGGCGTTGAAGTTGACGAAGCCCTCGTGCATGACCGTGGTGCCCTCGGCGAGGTGCGCACCGAGGCGGACGCGGTCCGCGTCGGCGATGCGGACGCCCTTGGGGGCGACGTAGTCCGTCATCCGCGGGAACTTGTCGATCGAGGTGACCTGCAGGTACAGGCCCTCCGCACGCGCGTTGAGGCGTACGGTCTCCACCTGGTCGACCGCGACCGGGCCGAGCGAGGTCCAGGCGACGTTGGCCAGCAGGCCGAAGACGCCGTCCAGGTTCTGGCCGTGCGGCTTGACCAGGCGGTGGCTGAGCAGGTGCAGACGCAGGTACGCGTCGTGCGCGTCCAGCGGCTTGTCCTCCAGCGAGGAGATGACCGTGCGGACGGCTACGACCTCGACCCCGCGGACCGCGTCCGCGCGCAGGGCCTTGGCCGCGGCGGCGCCCAGCAGTTCCACGGCCTGTTCGGCGGTGAGGCGCTCGGTGCCGGCCGGGCCGGGCTCGGCGACCAGCTCGGGCGCCGGGAACCAGGTGTCGAGGACGGTGCCGTCGGCGGTGATGGTGGCAAGTCCGGCGGCGACGGCGCCGGTGGTACGCGTAGCAGTCATGTCCGAAACCTAACCGGCGACGGCCGCCGCGGGCGAACCGGTCTCATGTGCCGGTCGCGCGGGTCGTCGTGCCAACCGAGCGCCCACGAACAGCACGGTCGCGCCGGCGCCGGCGCCGAGCACCGAGCAGAGCGGCCACAGCAGGTCGGGCGCCGCCGCGTACAGGGCGCCGCCGAGCGGGGCGGCGAGGACCACGCCGCTGACGGAGACTCCCGCGTACAGGCTCTGGAAGCGGCCCACCGCGTGCTCGGGTGACTCGTCGGCGACGTAGGCGGTGGCGGTGGTCTTGTACAGGATCTCGCCGAGGGTGAGGAGCAGCATCATGGCGACGGCCGGGGCCACGCCCACGCCGAGCGCCAGCATGGCGTAGCCACCGCCCACCAGCACCAGTCCGGCGCCGATGATGTGCAACGGGGAGCGCTTGCGCAGGGCGACGGCGGCGGGGATCTCCAGGAGCAGGATGACGCCGCCGTTGATGGCGATGAGGAGTCCGTACGCACGGGTGTCCAGGCCGTGGTCGGCGAGGAAGACGGGGAAGGTCGTGTAGTGCTGCCGGTAGACGACGTCGACGACGACGATCGCGCCGAGCAGGACGAGTACGGCGGGCCGCGCGCGCAGTTCCTTCCACAGCCCCCCGCGGCCCAGACCCCCGTCCGGGGCCGCGGGAGGACGGGCGGCGCCTCGGGCCGGAACGGCACGGGCGGTCCAGAGGGCGAAGAAGAGGGTGCCGAGGCCGTCCGCGACGAAGAGCCAGTCATAGGAGAGCCCGGTCGCGACCAGGGCGGCGAGCGGCGTGCCGATGGTGAACCCGCCGTTGGACAGGCAGCGGGTGACGGCGAAGGCCTGCCGGCGGGATCCCTCCGGCACGGTGACGGCGACCAGCGCGGAGTGGGCCGCGCGGATCACCCCTGCGGCGTACTGGGCGACGGGCAGGGCGAGGGTGAGCGGGCCGGTGGGCAGCGCCGGCAGGGCGATGAGAACGGCCCCGCCGAGCGCGGAGGCGGTGAGCAGCACGCTCCGGTGGCCGAAGCGGTCCCCGTACCAGCCGCCGGTGAAGTTCCCCGCCACGAGGCCCAGGCCGCCGACGCCGACGATCAGCCCCGCCTGGGCGGTGCCGAGGCCGCGCGGACCGGTCAGGTAGACGAAGACGAAGACGAAGGTGCAGCTGACGACGGCATTGACGAAGACCCCCGCAGCCAGCAGCCACACGACCCTCGGTATGTCCTTGAACCCCTGCAGCACACCGTGGCCCCCGCCTTCAGACTGGTCAGTTCCTTTTGGGAACTGACTATGTCAGCATGACAGCCTTGGGTCAACGGACAAAGGAGTGCCCATGGCCCAGCGCACGCACCTCGGCGACGCGGACTGCTCCATCGCCCAGGCCCTCGACGTCGTGGGCGACTGGTGGACACTGCTGATCGTCCGCGACGCCGCACGCGGTGTGCACCGCTTCGAGGAGTTCCAGCGCGAGCTGGGGGTCTCCCGCAAGGTGCTGGCCGAGCGGCTGAAGCTGCTGGTCGAGGCCGGGGTGCTGACGCGCGAGCCGTACCAGGAACGCCCGGTGCGGCACGAATACCGGCTGACCCCGCGCGGGCGGGGGCTGCTGCCGGTCCTGGTGGCCCTCCAGGACTGGGGAGACACCTGGGTCCTGGGAGAGGGAGAGATGACGGCGACGACGGACGAGGCCTCACGGGAGGCGGTACGCGTGCACGCGCTGCGCGGCACCCGCCTGCCCGGGCTGCTGCTGCCGGACCGCTTCGGCGAGCTGCGCGACCCGGTGGCGGACACGCCGTTCACGGTCCTGTACTGCTTCCCCGGCGCGTACGCCCGGGCCGAGGCCTACCCGCCCGGCTGGGCCGGGATCCCGGGCGCCAAGGGCTGTACGTTCGAGTCGTGCACGTACCGCGACCAGCTGGAGGAGTTCACGGCGGCGGGGGCCACGGTGCACGGGGTCTCGACACAACGGCCGGACGAGCAGCGGGAGTTCGCGGAGCAGGAGCGGCTGCGCTTCCCGCTCCTCTCGGACGCGGAGCTCACCTTGACGGCGGCGCTGCGGCTGCCGACGTTCCGCGCGGCGGGGGTGAGCCGGCTGAAGCGGCTGACCCTGGTGGTGGACCGGGACCGCACGGTCCGCGAGGTGCTCTACCCGATCGTCGACATCGAGGCGAGCGTCACCGCGGCCCTGGCGGCCGTCCGCGCGGCGTAACCGGTCCCGGCCGCGGGCCCGGACCCGGACGCAGACGCCTGGCCGGGCCGGTCACAGCACTAGCGGCGACCCAGCACGCGCCGCAGGATCTCGCGGGCGTACGACTCGTCGTACTCGGCGTCCGTCAGCAGGACCTGCAGGCTGATGCCGTCCATGACCGCGACCAGCGCGCGGGCCGTGCCCGGGTCGGTCCGCGGGGCCAGGGCCGCGGCCACGGCCTCGACCCACTCCGCCGCCACCGGACGCAGCGCCGGGCGCCGCAGGGCCGCGAGGTAGAGCTCGTACTCGAGCTCCACCCGGCCCCGGTCCGCCGACAGCAGCTCCCCCAGCAATCGCGCCAGCGCCGCCGCGAGGTCACCGCCCTCCCGCACGGCCAGGGCCGGCGCGAAGGCCTCGTTCGCCTGACGCAGCGCCGCCACCAGCAGGTCGTCCAGTGACCTGAAGTGGTACGTCGTCGAACCCAGCGGGACGTCCGCCTCCGCGGCCACGCTCCGGTGGCTCAGCCCCGCGATGCCCTTCGCGCCCACCACCCGGATCGCCGCGTCGATGATCCGCTGCCGCCGGTCGGGGTCGTAACGCCGCGCGCCCGGGGGCATCAGTGGGCCCCGCCCATGTTCAGCAGCACCACGCCGCCGATCACCAGCGCGATGCCGGCGATCTTCGCGGCCGTCGCGGCCTCGCCCATGAACACCATCCCGATGGCGGCGATGGCGGCCGTGCCGACGCCCGCCCATATCGCGTACGCCGTGCCGACCGACATCGACTTGAGGGTCTGGGCGAGCAGCGAGAAGGCGATGACGTAGCCGACCACCGTGATCAGCGAGGGCCACAGCCTGGTGAAGCCCTCGCTGTACTTCATTGCGGTGGTCCCGGCGACCTCTGCGGCGATGGCCGCGGCAAGCAGTACGTAAGGCATGTGTACGAGTGTACACAGCGTTGCGTACGTTCGTACACATCGATGCCGGTGCACGGATCCACGCACGCCCGGGGACTCCTGCCCCCCGCCGCGCTACCCTGGCCGCCTCCGGGGAAACAGGGGGCCCGCGCATGGCGCAGTACTGGATGCCTCAGCCGCCCCGGGCCGGGGTGGTACCCCTGCGCCCACTGCGGCCCGGGGAGATACTCGGCGGCGCCTTCGCCACCCTCGGCCGGTACGGCGGCCGGTTGCTCGGCGCGCTGCTGCTCGGCCAGGCCGCGGCGCTGCTCCCGGTCGCCGTCATCGCCGGGGCGGCCACGCTCGCCTCGCTCTCCCGCTCGGCCGGCAGCCGGGTCTTCGTCTACGCCCTGCTCCCGACGGCGGCACTGTTCCTGCTGTTCGGCTGCGCGCTGGCCGCCGCCCTGGTCTCGGCCCTGCTCCGGCCCGCGGTGCTCGGGCGGCCGGTGAGCGTGCCCGGGCTGCTGCGGGCCGCCGCGCCCCGGGTCCCGGCCGTCTTCGGCACCCAGCTGCTGGTGCTGCTCGCCGTGGCGGGCCCCGCCGCGGCCCTCCTCGCCGCCGGGCTCCCCGCGGCCGCCCTGCTGCCCCTCGTACCGGTCGCCCTCTGGCTCGGGGTGCTGCTCGCCCTGGCGCCGACCGCCGCCGGGTACGAGGGGCTCGGCCCGGCGGCCGCCGTGCGCCGCTCGGCCCGCCTGGTGCGCGGCGCGTGGTGGCGGACCTTCGCGGTCACGGTGCCGGCCGGGGTGCTGGCGGCGGGGGCCGCCGCAGCGGTGGTGCTGTGGCTGGGCGCACTCGGCGCGCTGATCGCGCCCGCCCTCCTGCTCACCCTCCCCCAGCTGGCCGCCGGCCTGCACCACGTGGACCGGCGGCTGCGCCACGGCATCAGCCCAGCGTGAACCAGGCCGCCCGTGCCTTCTTCCACTCCGGGTGCGTCAGGTCCTTGGCCTCGGTGCCGTCGCCGTACAGGTCCGCGGACCCGCTGTCGGTGACGAGCTGCACCCGCGCCCCCGCGGCCGACAGGTCGGGCACGTCCACGATGGCCTCCCAGCCGCCCGGGTCGGAGGTCGGCAGGTCGGCGCGCTTGACGGGGGCGTGACCCGCGACGCCGTCCCACTGGTAGAGGGCGTACGGGTCGGAGTTGTCGTCCGCCGCCCAGGAGCCGGCCAGGATCAGGTACTGGTCGGCCGTGTTCTTGCGGATGTCGCGGATCGCGAGCCCGCCGAGGTCGAGCTCGATGCCCGCCCCGAAGGCCGCCTTGGCGCCGCTGGAGAGCACCATGTCGAAGTTGGTCACCGGCACGATCAGCGCCTTGCCGCCCGGCATCGCCGGCGCCAGCGGGGCACGGAAGCCGAGGTACGCGGTCGTCGTCGAGCCGGGGGCGAACTCCAGCCCCTCCACGTTGAACCCGTCGATCTGCTTCGGGGCCTCGCCGGCTGCCGTCCCCGCCGCGAATCCGTAGCGGTTGCCGTTCGCCGTGTCCCAGGCCACCAGGTCGTCGCGGAGCTTCTTGTACGAGCGCCCGTACGCGAGCTGCGTACCCGGTCCGGAGCCGCTCACCGTGGTGGTGAACACGGTGTTGCGGGGCGCCTTGTACTCGCCGTCCTTGTTGTTGCCGAGCGAACCCGTCCAGTAGACGGTGTTGCCGATCCGGGTCGCCCCTTCGATGTCCACCTCCTTGCTGACCCCGAGCTGCGAGCTGAAGTCCCAGGTCTTGACCGGCGCGGCCGAGCGGGAACGGTCGTACAGGCGCAGCACGTTGGACTCGTCGTCGGCGACGACGGTGTAGCCGCCGCCCACGTCCACGGCGGCCGAGGAGTCCGAGGCGCCGGTGAAGTAGCGGGCGTCGGCGGGGTTCAGCACCGCGGGGGACGCCGCGTACGACAGGGTCTTGGTGGCGCTCTTGCCGCCCAGCCCGGTCACCTTGACGGTGAGGTTGGTGTAACCGCGCCCCCGCGCGGTGACGGCCAGCTGCCGTACCGCACCGGCCCCGGTCACCGTCACGTCGCCCGTCCCGGCGACCGAGGACCTGCTCGACGCCGAGGCGCTGACGGTGAGCGCGGAGACGTCCGCCCCGCTCTGGCCCACGGTCACGTCCACGACCGGGTCGCCGACCGCGCCGACGGCCCCGGACAGGTACGCGGCGGACAGGCTGATGGTCGGCGTACCGTACGTCACCGCCTGCGCCGGCATGACCGAGACCGTCCCGGCGACGACCAGCGCCGCGAGCCCCGCGATGCCCAACTGCTTCTTCATCGGTTTCATCGGTGTCCCCCAGGAGTGGTGTGGGGCGCCACGTCGTGACGGCCGTCGAGAAGATTCGGCCACCGTGGCCAACTCCCGGTGCACGTCACCCGTCCGCCGGACGAACACGGAGGGCCTCCCGGGACGCCGGAGAACGAGAAGGGCCCCCGGCGGTGCCGGGGGGCCGTCTCGACATGCGGTGGGTGAGTAGGTGATTCCGGGCGCGCGCAGCGGCGGACCGCCCGCGGACGAGTTAGTTTGAGGGGGCCCCCCGGGCATCCAGACCCAGTTGATGCGCAGTTCGTTGACGATGCCGTCCGTCGCCGACTTCGCCTGGTCCTCGATGACGTCCGTCAGCGGGCAGGCCGCCGACGTCAGCGTCATGTCCAGGGTGGCGATGTTCGCGTCGTCGACGTGGATGCCGTAGATCAGGCCCAGGTTGACGACGTCGATGCCCAGCTCGGGGTCGACGACGTCGTAGAGGGCCTCGCGGACCTCTTCCTCGGTGGCCGGCTTGATCGACGCCTCGGGTGTCGCGTTCTCGGTCATGCCGTCTTCCTCTCGGCGTCGCCCAGTGCCTGGGCGGTCGCGTCCTTCCACGCCATCCAGCTCAGCAGAGCACACTTCACCCGCGCCGGATACTTGGAGACACCGGCGAACGCGACCGCGTCCTCCAGCACCTCCTCCATCTCCTCGTCGGGCTCGATCTTGCCCTTGGACTGCATCAGCTCCAGGAACACGGCCTGGATCTTCTGAGCCTCGGCGAGCTCCTTGCCGACGAGCAGCTCGTTCAGTATGGACGCGCCGGCCTGGCTGATGGAGCAGCCATGGCCTTCGTAGGAGACGTCGGTGAGCGTCTCGCCGTCATACTTCACGCGCAGCGTGATCTCGTCGCCGCATGTCGGATTGACGTGGTGCACCTCGGCGTCGCCGTCGCGCAGGCCACGCCCGCGCGGGTGCTTGTAGTGGTCCAGGATCAGTTCCTGGTACATCGATTCCAGCTTCACTGCGCCTCGTCGCCTCGTCGCTATCCGAAGAAGTTCCGTACGTGCTCCAGCCCGTCGACCAGTGCATCGACCTCGGCCGGAGAGGAGTACAGATAGAAAGACGCTCGCGTCGTCGCCGGAATTCCGTACCGGAGGCAGACCGGGCGGGCGCAGTGGTGTCCCACGCGGACCGCGATGCCCAGCTCGTCCAGAACCTGGCCGACGTCGTGCGGGTGGATGTCACCGAGCACGAAGGAGATCGCGGCGCCGCGGTCCTCGGCCGTGGTGGGGCCGATGATCCGCAGGTCGGGCACCTCGGCGAGGCGCTTGATCGCGTACTCGGTGATCGCGTGCTCGTGCGCGGCGATCTTGTCCATGCCGATCGCGGTCAGGTAGTCCACGGCCGCGCCGAGGCCGACGGCCTGGGCGATCGGGGGCGTACCGGCCTCGAACTTGTGGGGCGCCGGGGCGTACGTCGAGGAGTGCATCGAGACGGTTTCGATCATCTCGCCGCCGCCGAGGAACGGCGGCAGGTCCTCGAGCAGCTCCTGGCGGCCCCAGAGCACGCCGATGCCGGTCGGGCCGCACATCTTGTGGCCGGTGAAGGCCACGAAGTCGGCGCCGAGGGCCTGGACGTCCAGCGGCATGTGCGGAGCGGCCTGGGAGGCGTCGATCAGCACCAGCGCGCCGACCTCCTGCGCCCGGCGCACGATCGCGTCGACCGGGTTGACCGTGCCCATGATGTTGGAGACCAGCGTGAAGGAGACGATCTTCGTCTTCTCCGTGATGACCTCTTCGATGTTGGACAGGTCGAGGCGGCCGTCGTCGGTCAGGCCGAACCACTTCAGCTTCGCGCCGGTGCGCTGCGAGAGCAGCTGCCACGGCACGATGTTGGAGTGGTGCTCCATCTCCGTGATGGCGATCTCGGTCTCGCGGTCGACGCGGTAGGGCTCGTCCGCCCAGCCGAGCATGTTCGCGACGAGGTTGAGCGACTCCGAGGCGTTCTTGGTGAAGATCACCTCGTTGCGGCTCGGTGCGTTGATGAAGGTGGCGACCTTGTCGCGAGCGCCCTCGTACAGCGCCGTGGCCTCCTCGGCGAGCACGTGCACGCCACGGTGGACGTTGGCGTTGTGCTGCTCGTAGTACTCGTTCAGCGCGTCGAGCACCTGGCGCGGCTTCTGCGAAGTCGCCGCGTTGTCCAGGTAAACGATCTTCTTCCCGTCGTGGACCACACGATCCAGCAGGGGGAAGTCCTTGCGGATCGCCTCGATGTCGAGGAGGCCAGGCAGCTGTGTCACGCGGTCGCGCCACCCTTCACGTACTTGTCGTAGCCCTCGGCCTCCAGCTGGTCGGCGAGCTCGGCGCCACCGGACTCGGCGATGCGGCCATTCGCGAACACGTGCACGAAGTCGGGCTTGATGTAGCGCAGGATGCGCGTGTAGTGGGTGATCAGCAGGGTGCCGACCTCACCGGTCTCGCGGACGCGGTTGACGCCCTCGGAGACGATGCGCAGGGCGTCGACGTCCAGGCCGGAGTCGGTCTCGTCGAGGATCGCGATCTTCGGCCGGAGGAGCTCCAGCTGGAGGATCTCGTGGCGCTTCTTCTCACCGCCGGAGAAGCCCTCGTTGACGTTGCGCTCGGCGAAGGCCGTGTCCATCTGGAGCTGCTCCATGGCGGACTTGACCTCCTTCACCCAGGTACGCAGCTTCGGCGCCTCGCCGCGGATGGCGGTGGCCGACGTACGCAGGAAGTTGGAGACCGAGACGCCGGGGACCTCGACCGGGTACTGCATGGCGAGGAAGACGCCGGCGCGGGCGCGCTCGTCGACGGACATCTCCAGGACGTCTTCGCCGTCGAGGGTCACGGTGCCACGGGTGATGGTGTACTTCGGGTGACCGGCGAGGGAGTACGCCAGGGTGGACTTGCCGGAGCCGTTCGGACCCATGATGGCGTGCGTCTCACCCTGCTTGACGGTGAGGTCGACGCCCTTGAGGATCTCGCGGGCGCCGTGCTCGGCCTCGACGGAGACGTGCAGGTCGTGGATTTCAAGCGTTGCCATGGATACCTCAGGACTCCTGGGTGAGGGAGACGAGCACGTCGTCCCCTTCGATCTTTACGGGGTATACGGGTACGGGGCGCGTCGCGGGCAGACTGGACGGCTTGCCGGTGCGCAGGTCGAAGGACGACCCGTGCAGCCAGCACTCGATCATGCAGTCCTCGACCTCGCCCTCCGAGAGCGAGACGTTCGCGTGCGAGCAGATGTCGTTGATCGCGAACACCTCCCCCTCGGCGGAGACGATGGACACCGGCGTGCCGTCGAGTTCCACCCGCTTGGGGGTGTTCTCCTCCAGCTCGCTCAGCGCACAGGCCTTGAGGTACGTCATCAGACCGACGCCTCGAGCTCGACCTCGATCTTCGCGAGAAGGCGCTCCTCGATGTCCGGGACACCGATCTGCTGGACGAGCTCGGCGAAGAAGCCGCGCACGACCAGGCGGCGGGCCTCGTCGGCCGGGATGCCGCGGGCCTGCAGGTAGAAGAGCTGCTCGTCGTCGAAGCGGCCGGTCGCCGAGGCGTGCCCGGCGCCGACGATCTCGCCGGTCTCGATCTCCAGGTTCGGCACCGAGTCGACCCGCGCACCGTCCGTGAGGACGAGGTTGCGGTTCATCTCGTAGGTGTCGGTGCCCTCGGCGGTCTTCTCGATCAGCACGTCGCCGATCCAGACCGCGTGGGCGTCCTGGCCCTGGAGCGCGCCCTTGTAGACCACGTGCGACTTGCAGTGCGGGGCGCTGTGGTCGACCAGGAGACGGTGCTCCTGGTGCTGGCCGGCGTCGGTGAAGTACAGGCCGAGGAGCTCGGCGTCGCCGCCGGGGCCGGCGTAGGTCACGCGCGGGTGCAGGCGTACGACGTCGCCGCCGAAGGTGACCACGATCGACTTGAAGGTCGCGTCGCGGCCGACCAGCGTGTTGTGCTGGGAGCAGTGGACGGCGGTGTCGTCCCAGTCCTGCACGGACACGACGGTGAGCTTGGCGCCGTCGCCGACGAGGAAGTCGACGTTGGCGGCGCGCACGCCGTCACCGGTGTGGTCGATGACGATGACGGCCTCGGCGAAGGCCTGTACGTCGAAGACGGTGTGGCCGAAGGTGGTGCCGCCCTCGCCGTGCAGCGAGACGCGCACCGGCTCGGTCAGGACGGCGTCCTTGGGCACGGTGACGACCGTGGCCTTGGCGAACGACGAGAACGCCTGCGCGGCGACCCGGTCCACCGGGGTGCCGGCCTTGCCGATGCGGGCGTCGTCGCGCTCCACCGATTCGATCGTGACGCCCTCGGGCGCGTCGATCTGGGCCTTCATGGTGCCGTTGGCGACCGCGGTGCCGTCGTGGAGACCACGCAGGCGCGCCAGCGGGGTGAAGCGCCACTCCTCCTCGCGGCCGTGGGGCACGGGGAAGTCCGCCACGTCGAAGGACGGGGGGGCGCTCGTCCGGGTGGCGACGGTGGACTCGGCGGCCACCGCGATCGCGCCGGCGGTGGTCGAACCCGCCGGAATGTTCTGAGCCTCAGCCATGGCTGTCTTCGTGCTCTCTTCCTACGTCAAAGAATGTCTGCGGAAATCGGGCGGTCGGGACTAACCGACCGAGCCCTCCATCTGCAGCTCGATCAGCCGGTTCAGCTCCAGCGCGTACTCCATCGGGAGCTCACGCGCGATCGGCTCGACGAAGCCGCGCACGATCATCGCCATGGCCTCGAACTCCGTCAGACCGCGGCTCATCAGGTAGAAGAGCTGGTCGTCGGAGACCTTGGAGACGGTCGCCTCGTGGCCCATGGACACGTCGTCCTCGCGCACGTCCACGTAGGGGTACGTGTCCGAGCGGGAGATGGTGTCGACCAGGAGCGCGTCACACAGCACGTTGGACTTCGAGCCGTGGGCGCCCTCGCCGATCTCGACGAGGCCTCGGTACGAGGTGCGGCCGCCGCCTCGCGCCACCGACTTGGAGACGATGTTCGAGGAGGTGTACGGCGCCATGTGGACCATCTTGGAGCCGGCGTCCTGGTGCTGGCCCTCGCCCGCGAAGGCGATGGACAGCGTCTCGCCCTTGGCGTGCTCGCCCATCAGGTAGACGGCCGGGTACTTCATGGTGACCTTGGAACCGATGTTGCCGTCGACCCACTCCATGGTCGCGCCCTCGTACGCCACGGCGCGCTTGGTGACCAGGTTGTAGACGTTGTTCGACCAGTTCTGGATGGTCGTGTAGCGGCAGCGGCCGCCCTTCTTCACGATGATCTCGACCACGGCGCTGTGCAGCGAGTCCGAGGAGTAGATCGGGGCGGTGCAGCCCTCGACGTAGTGGACGTACGCGTCCTCGTCGACGATGATCAGCGTCCGCTCGAACTGGCCCATGTTCTCCGTGTTGATACGGAAGTAGGCCTGGAGCGGAATGTCGACCTTGACGCCCTTGGGCACGTAGATGAACGAGCCGCCCGACCACACGGCGGTGTTCAGCGACGCGAACTTGTTGTCGCCGACCGGGATGACCGTGCCGAAGTACTCCTGGAAGAGCTCCGGGTGCTCCTTGAGCGCGGTGTCCGTGTCGAGGAAGATGACGCCCTGCTCCTCCAGGTCCTCGCGGATCTGGTGGTAGACGACCTCGGACTCGTACTGGGCCGCGACACCGGCGACGAGGCGCTGCTTCTCCGCCTCCGGGATGCCGAGCTTGTCGTACGTGTTCTTGATGTCCTCCGGCAGGTCCTCCCAGGAAGCGGCCTGCTTCTCGGTGGAGCGCACGAAGTACTTGATGTTGTCGAAGTCGATGCCCGAGAGGTCGGAGCCCCAGTTCGGCATGGGCTTCTTGTCGAACAGCTTGAGGCCCTTGAGGCGGAGCTTCAGCATCCACTCCGGCTCGGACTTCTTGGCCGAGATGTCGCGGACGACATCCTCGGACAGACCCCGCTTGGCAGCGGCGCCGGCCGCGTCGGAGTCGGCCCAGCCGTATTCGTAGGTGCCCAGGCCATCGAGCTCAGGGTGAGCAGTCTCCGTGGTCATGCGGGGTTCCTCCCGGCCGTGCTTGCAGATGCTGATGTGTCGGTGTGTGTCGCGCCCGCGCCTCGCGGAATGAACGTGGTGCACACCCCGTCGCCGTGGGCGATCGTGGCGAGACGCTGCACATGCGTCCCGAGCAGGCGGGAGAAGACCTCGGTCTCCGCCTCGCAGAGCTGCGGGAACTGCTCGGCTACGTGAGCGACCGGGCAGTGGTGCTGGCAGAGCTGTTCACCGCTGTGCGGACCAGGAGCGCTCTTGGCCGTAGCAGCGTACCCGTCCGCGGTCAACGCCTTGGCGAGGGCCTCGGTCCGCTGCGCGGGGGCGGCCGCCTCCAGGGCTTCCCGGTAGCTCACCGCCTGCGTCTCCATCCGGGCCCGGGCGAAGGCGGCGACGGCCGCCTCACCCTGTTCCCCGCCGCCCACGGACTGTGCGATCCAGCGCAGGGCGTCCGCGGCGAGCGTGTCGTAGGACTGGTCGAAGGCGTCGCGGCCGCAGTCGGTCAGCGCGAAGACCTTGGCGGGCCGGCCCCGGGTGCGCGCGCCGTACACGCGCTGCTCGCGGGGTGCGACCACGTCGTCTGCGACGAGCGTGTCGAGGTGGCGGCGGACGGCGGCCTGGGTGAGGCCGAGGCGCTGGGCGAGGTCGGCGACGGTGGACGGACCGTGGTCCAGGATGGACCGCGCGACCCGGTTGCGGGTTGACCGCTCCCCGGTCGCCAGTTCCCCCTGGGGGGTCTCTGTCTGCCGTTCGCCGTATTTCACAACGCCATTGTTGCGTAATTAGTCGAGCTCCGACAAGCCGTGACCGAGGCCACTCCAGGTGGCCTCCATCACTAAGGGTTACCTTATTTATCCACGGAGAGTTAAGCGGGGGTCGATTCTCTGCTCTGCCGCAGAGCCCCGCCGGTGGTCCAGTACACGGCCCCACCAGCAATCCCCCGCCCACGACGTTCCCGGCCCGGTAAACATCGGGTTCCGGAAAAGATCACCGAATGCGGTTGGGCCATCCAGGATCGCAAGGCTGAAAAGAGCCGTGTTCGCGACGTACGACCCCTCTCCGGACACCTCCCCCGGCTCCGTAGACTCACCCTTCATGAGCAACGACCCCGCCGTGGAGATCCGCGGACTGGTGAAGCGGTACGGCCCCAAGACAGCGGTGGACGGCTTGGACCTCACCGTCCGCAGGGCCCGCGTCACCGCGGTCCTGGGCCCCAACGGCGCGGGCAAGACGACCACCGTGGAAACCTGCGAGGGCTACCGCCGCCCCGACGCCGGAACCGTCCGCGTCCTCGGCCTCGACCCCGTCACCCGGGCCGAGGCCCTGCGCCCCCGCATCGGCGTGATGCTCCAGTCCGGCGGCGTCTACTCCGGCGCCCGGGCCGTCGAGATGCTGCGCCACATGGCCAAGCTGTACGCCGACCCCCTCGACGTCGACACCCTCGTGGAACGCCTCGGCCTCGGCGGCTGCGGCCGCACCGCCTACCGCCGGCTCTCGGGTGGCCAGCAGCAGCGCCTGGCCCTCGCCATGGCCGTCGTGGGCCGCCCCGAGCTGGTCTTCCTGGACGAGCCGACCGCGGGCCTGGACCCGCAGGCCCGCCGCGCGACCTGGGACCTCGTACGGGAACTGCGCGCCGACGGGGTGTCCGTCGTCCTCACCACCCACCACATGGACGAGGCCGAGCAGCTCGCGGACGAGGTCGCCATCATCGACGCCGGCAAGGTCATCGCCCACGGCACCCCCGAGCAGCTGTGCCGCGGCGGCGCCGAGAACACCCTGCGCTTCACCGGCCGCCCCGCCCTCGACCTCGCCTCGCTGCTGAAGGCGCTGCCCGACGGCACCCAGGCCGCCGAGCTCGTCCCGGGCACCTACCGGGTCACCGGCGACGTCCACCCGCAGCTGCTGGCCACGGTCGCCTCCTGGTGCGCGCAGCACGGCGTGATGCCGGACAGCCTCTCCGTCGAGCGGCACACACTCGAAGACGTCTTCCTCGAACTGACCGGTAAGGAGCTGCGCGCATGAGCGCCGGTACGTTCACCCCCCGCCCGGGGGCCGCGCCCGTGTCCCGGATGATCCTGGCGCAGACGGCGCTGGAGACCCGGATGCTGCTGCGCAACGGGGAGCAGCTGCTGCTGACCGTGATCATCCCGGCGCTGCTGCTGACGCTCTTCTCCGCCGTCGACATCGTGGACACGGGCAGCGAGAAGTCGGTCGACTTCCTGGCTCCGGGGATCCTCGCGCTCGCGGTGATGTCCACGGCCTTCACCGGCCAGGCCATCGCCACCGGCTTCGACCGCCGCTACGGGGTGCTGAAGCGGCTCGGGGCCTCGCCGCTGCCGCGCTGGGCGCTGATGGCCGCCAAGACCCTGTCCGTGCTGGTCACCGAGGTGCTGCAGATCGCGCTGCTGACGGCGATCGCGTTCGCCCTGGGCTGGTCCCCGCACGGCAACCCGCTCTCGGCCGCCCTGCTGGTCCTGCTCGGCACGGCCGCCTTCTCCGGCCTCGGACTGCTGATGGCGGGCACCCTCAAGGCCGAGGCGACCCTGGCCGCCGCCAACCTGGTCTTCCTGCTCCTGCTGGTCGGCGGCGGGGTGATCGTGCCGCTGGAGAAGTTCCCGGGTGCGGTGCAGTCCGTCCTCGCCCTGCTCCCGATCTCGGCCCTGTCCGATGGTCTGCGCGAGGTGCTCCAGCACGGGGCCGCGCTGCCGTGGGGCGACGCGGCCGTGCTGGCCGGCTGGTCCGTACTCGGTCTGGGCGCCGCCGCGCGCTACTTCCGCTGGGAGTGAATCCCTTCCCCTGGGCTTGACGTTGCGAGGAGGATGGGCGCCTCCACACGACAGCGCACCACAGACGCCGGGGGGCGGGCATGGCGCAGCGGGAGGCCGTTCTGCGGCTGGACGAGCAGTGGGCACGGATCCGGTCGGGCGCGGCGCACGCGGAGCCGGCTGAGGCCGACGCGCTGCTGGCCGAGCTGATCGGGGCCCTGCGTGAGCCGGCCCGTACGGATGCGGAGTGCGCCGCCCGGCTCGGGCTGCGCCTGGGTGACCTGGCGGCCCGGCGCTTCGCGGGCGGCGACCGGGCCGGGGCGCTGTCCGCGATCGAGGAGGGGCTGCGGTTCTCCCAGCAGGCGGCCGGGCACGCCCCGGAGTACGCGCGCTGGTACGCCCGGGGCCTGATCAACCAGGGGGTCTGGCTGTCCTGGCCGCTGAGCGACGGGGAGCGGCTCCCCCGGCACCCGCTCGGCCCGGGGTCCGAGAACGGCCCGAGTGCCATGGAGCGGGCGGCCGGTGAGCGCGCCCGCGACCTGACCCGCGGCGCGGTCGGCGTCTGGGCCTCCCTGGACCAGGAGGACCCGGTCAACCAGTGGGGGCTCGCGCAGGCGAAGGTCTTCCTCGGCGACCGGCTCGCGGAGCTGGGTCTCGCCGAGGACGCGGTGGCCTGGGCGGTGGACGCCGAGGGCCACTTCCGGCGCCTGCTGCTCGCGGATCCGGGCTCCGAGGAGTCCCAGGAGGCCGAGGAGGCGCTGGACCACATCGGCCGCCAGCTCGAACTGCGGCTGCGTTTCCTGTCCTTCGACTCCCTGGTCAGCCTGCGCACCCGGGGTCTGCTGCCCGAACGGCTGCTGCCCCAGGCCGTGGTGGCGGCCCGGATCCAGGGCGCGGCGGAGTCCGAGATCGCGGTCCGGCTGCACCTGGAGGGAGACCAGGTGCGCACGATGCTGGAGGTCACCCCTTGGGTCGCGGTGTGGCGCGTCGAGGTGCGGGGTCCTGACGGGCTGTGGAACGTACCGGGCCATCCGTGGCACAACGGTGCAGAGGTGAGGAACAGGACAGCCGAGGACGTAGGGGCCGAATTGGTACGGGGCTTCGCGGCGTCGGCCGACTACCCCGGCGACAGCGCCCTTTGGCGGGTCCGCGTCTGGTGGCACGCCGAAGGCGACCCCGCCGGGGCCAGGTTCCGGCTGGTCGTCGGCCCGGACGCCCCGGCGGCCACCCCCTCGTGAAAGTTTGCACAAGGGTCCGCGTACGATAAGGGCCGTGTTGACCCCTCTCGCTTACATCGCCAGCCGCTGGACTCCGTCACCCCGGACCGTCCGGCGGGCCGCGGCCGCCGCGCTCCTGATGAGCGTGGTCATCGTCGTCACCGGCGGCGCGGTGCGGCTGACCGGATCAGGTCTCGGCTGCGACACCTGGCCCAAGTGCACCGACGACAGCCTGGTCGCGACCCGGGAACAGGGCATCCACGGCGCCATCGAGTTCGGCAACCGCATGCTGACGTACGTGCTCTGCGCGGCCGTTGGCTGGGGGATCATCGCCGCCCGCTCGGCCAAGCCCTGGCGCCGTTCGCTCACCCGGCTCGGCTGGCTCCAGTTCGCCATCGTGATGGGCAACGCCGTGCTCGGCGGCATCACCGTCATGACGGGGCTCAACCCCTACAGCGTGGCCGGGCACTTCCTGCTCGCCACCTCGCTCATCACCGTGGCGACGATCACCTGGCAGCGCACCCGCGAGGGTGACACCGAGGCCCGGCCGCGCGTGCCCGGTCCGGTCCGCAAGCTGTCGTGGACGATGCTCGTGGCCACCCTGGTGCTCATCGCGGCGGGCACGGTCGTGACCGGCTCCGGTCCGCACGCCGGCGACAGCAGCGAGATCAAGCGCATGCCGTTCGACTGGTCGACCACCGCCCACGTGCACGCCGTCGCCGCCTGGCTGGTGTGCGCGCTCGCCGTGGCCATGTGGCTGGTGCTGCGCGTGGTGGACGCCCCCACCGACACCCGGGCGCGCGCCCGCGATCTGCTGATCGTGCTGCTCGCCCAGGGCGGCATCGGCTACGTGCAGTTCTTCACCAAGGTGCCGGAGGCCCTGGTCGCCGCCCACATGCTCGGTTCCTGTCTGGTGTGGATCGCGGTGCTCCGCGTCGCGCTGAGCCTGCGCGAGCGGCCGGCGGCGCAGGCGGAGATCCCGGCCCAGGGCGACGCGCAGCTCTCCACCGTCTGACGCTCCGGCCGGCCGGAGCGTCAGACGCGCCCGTCCAGCCGGTAGACGCGGCGGGCGTTGCCCGCCGCGACCATGGCGGCGACCCGGCCCGCGTCCGGCCAGGACCAGGCCCCGTCGGCGACCCAGCCGCCCAGTACGCGGCCCAGGGCCTCCCGGAACACCAGGGCGCCCACCACGTGCAGTTCGGGCAGCCTCCGCCCGCCGCTGGAGAAGAGCAGCTTCCCGAACGGCGCGAGCTCCAGCAGCTCGGCGAGGACCGCCGAGGCCCGGGCCCCGGTCTGCCCGAGGGCCGCGCCGACATCGGCGTACACGTGCGGGAAGGCCGCCGCCAGCTGCGCGGCGCGGCGGTGGTGCGGGTATCCGCCGAGCAGCACGAGGCGCGTGCCCAGGCCCGCGGTGGCCCGTACGAACCCGGTCGGCAGCCCCGGATCGCCCCCGGCCAGGCCCGCACCCGCGGCCGCGGCGGTGTGCAGCTGCAGCGGCAGCCCGGACGACACCGCGCTCCACAGCAGGTGCCGCAGGAGTACGGGGTCCCGTACGGCCTCGCCCCTGGTGCGGCCGGCCAGCCACCGGCCGGCCGCCCCGCGCACCTCCCCCGGGCCGGGCGGCTCGGGGTCCAGGGCCGCGGCGGCGCCGCAGGAGAAGGCCGTGGCTCCGGCGGCGCAGTGGTGGACGGCCTCGGCGAGGTTGGCGAGGAAGGCGGTCACCGTCCCGGAGGTGTCGGCGACCCGCTCGGCCAGCAGTTCCAGCCGGACCACCTCGAAGGCCTCGGCGTCCCCGGCGAGCGCCAGCTCCTTGGGCCCGGTGAGGTCACCGTCCGCACCGGTGTCGACCAGGTACGCGGCGACGCCCGAGCCCCGCAGGAGCAGCCGTGCGGACTCGGCGGCGCCCAGTTCACGGCGCCGGGCCAGGTACCGGGCGGGAGCGCAGTGCGGTTCGAGGCCCAGCAGGGGCGGGCACCAGCGGCGC
The DNA here is from genome assembly GCF_042736725.1 of Streptomyces sp. NPDC060028. Lineage (NCBI taxonomy): Bacteria > Bacillati > Actinomycetota > Actinomycetes > Kitasatosporales > Streptomycetaceae > Streptomyces > Streptomyces sp. NPDC060028. Next base: position 108,290 of record NZ_JBHWVJ010000014.1, read on the forward strand.
ACCGCGAACCCGGTCTGGGTGTCGAAGAAGGTGGTGCCGGCGGCGGGCGGGCCGGCGGAGCGGATCAACTGGGCCTCGAAGGTGCCGAGACCCAGCTCCGTGCGGAGCACTCCCTGGCAGTACTGGTCCACCAGGGGCGGCGTTTCGATCATCCGGGCATCCCGTTGCGGACGTGAGGAAGGGGCTTCCACACGTCCTAACGGGTGAGCGGGGTGTGAGGTGTTGCTCGCGCTGTTGACCGAGCGCTCCCCGGGGCGCGGGGTCAGGCCGCCGGGTGCGCGGTTCCGCCGAGCTGGATGCCGGCCATCCGGTCCCACTCGTACGGTCCGGTCTTCACGCGCGCGGCGAACTCCCCGTCGAACTCCTCGTGGAGGGTCAGCCCGGCCTTCTCGGCGGCGAGCTGCGCCACCTCGTACGTCGGGGCCACCAGGTCGCCCCAGCCGCCGTCCGTGCCGACGAGCACGATCCGGGTGCCGGCCTGCCCGATGTGGGCGAGCTGGCCCTCGGCGCCGCCGTGCAGCTTGGCGAACGCGCCGATCTGCCTGGCCAGCTTCGCCGCCGTGCGCTCCTGCTTCTTGTCCGCGGCGCCTTCGCTGCCTGCGGTCTCTGCCGTGGTGTCTGCCATGGAAGGCATGCTACCGGCGAGTAATCAACGGAGGAAGGGATCCACGGCCACCGCCACGAAGAGCAGCGACACATAGGTGATGGACCAGTGGAACAGCCGCATCTCCTTGAGCTTCGCGCCCGTCACGCCGGCCTTGGCCCGCGCGTGCAGTGCGTGCGCCTCCCACAGCCACCAGCCGCCCGCCACCAGCGCGACCGCGGTGTAGAACCAGCCGGTGTACCCCAGCGGGGTCAGCAGCAGCGAGACCGCCACCATCACCCAGCTGTAGAGGACGATCTGGCGCGCCACGACCTGGTTGCCGGCCACGACCGGGAGCATCGGGACGCCGACACGCGCGTAGTCGTCCTTCACCTTCATCGACAGCGGCCAGTAGTGCGGCGGCGTCCAGAAGAAGATGACGAGGAAGAGGATGACCGCGGCCCAGGAGACCTCGTTCTTGACGGCCGACCAGCCGATGAGCACCGGCATGCAGCCCGCGATGCCGCCCCAGACGATGTTCTGCGAGGTGCGCCGCTTCAGCAGCATCGTGTAGACCACGACGTAGAAGAGGAGCGCGCCGAGCGAGAGCGCGGCCGACAGCCAGTTGACGAGCAGGCCGAAGAAGAGGGTGGAAACCACGGCCAGGGTGATGCCGAACGCCAGGCATTCGCGCGGGCTCACCATGCCGGTCACCAGCGGTCGCTGCGAGGTGCGGTCCATCAGCGCGTCGATGTCGCGGTCGATGTACATGTTCAGCGCGTTGGCGCCGCCCGCGGACAGGTAGCCGCCGAAGCAGGTCGTGAGGACCAGCCAGAGCGAGGGCACGCCCTGCTCGGCGAGGAACATCACCGGCACTGTGGTGATCAGCAGAAGTTCGATGATCCGCGGCTTGGTCAATGCCACGAAAGCCATGGCCCGGGCCCCGAGCGGCCGGTGACCGGGGCTCGTCCCGAGCACCCCCGCTGGACGGGATTCGACGGCCGTCACGCACACCCCTGACAGAGAATCCAGCAAGCTCCGGCGCAGACGCTTCGGATAGGAAGGCCCGGTAAGGACTTGCGCGTACCACGCCACTGTAGACGTAGCTCTGATCCCGTCCCGCGCGGGGGTCACCCCGTGTTGGTCCGATCGGCGCCCAGACGTCACGACGGACCGTGGGTACTCGAATAGCTGCACGCCGTGGCGGGGGTAGGCTCGGAATCGCGCCGGTGCACCGTTCGTACCGGGAACAGACATGTGGAGAGGAGCCCTGAAAAACGGTGAGCACCAAGCCGACCACCACAGAGCTCGAGTGGACCGAACTGGACCAGCGGGCCGTTGACACCGCCCGCATCCTGGCCGCGGACGCGGTCCAGAAGGTCGGAAACGGCCACCCGGGCACGGCGATGAGCCTGGCCCCCGCCGCGTACACCCTCTTCCAGAAGGTGATGCGCCACGACCCGGCGGACCCGGAGTGGGTCGGTCGCGACCGTTTCGTGCTCTCCGCGGGCCACTCGTCCCTGACCCTCTACACCCAGCTCTACCTGGGCGGTTTCGGCCTGGAGCTGGACGACCTCAAGGCGTTCCGCACCTGGGGCTCGAAGACCCCGGGCCACCCGGAGTACGGCCACACGGCCGGCGTCGAGACCACCACCGGCCCGCTGGGCCAGGGCATCGCCAACGCGGTGGGCATGGCCATGGCCGCCCGCTACGAGCGCGGTCTGTTCGACCCGCAGGCCCCCGCGGCCACCTCCCCGTTCGACCACATGGTCTACGCGATCGCGGGCGACGGCTGCCTGCAGGAGGGCATCTCCCACGAGGCGTCCGCGCTGGCCGGTCACCAGAAGCTCGGCAACCTGGTGCTGCTGTGGGACGACAACCACATCTCCATCGAGGGCGACACGGAGACGGCCGTCTCCGAGGACACGCTCAAGCGCTACGAGGCGTACGGCTGGCACGTCCAGCGCGTCGCGCAGCAGGACAACGGCGACCTCGACCCGAAGGCGCTGTACGCCGCCCTCCAGGCCGCCAAGGCCGAGACCGGGCGCCCGTCCTTCATCGCGGCCCGCTCGATCATCGCCTGGCCCGCCCCGCACGCCCAGGGCACCGAGGCCTCGCACGGCTCCGCCCTCGGCAACGACGAGGTCGCGGCCACCAAGCGCGTGCTCGGCTTCGACCCGGAGCAGACCTTCGAGGTCGCCGACGAGGTCCTCGCGCACACCCGCGCCCTCGGGGACCGCGGCCGCGAGGCCAAGGCCGCGTGGGAGAAGGACTTCTCCGCCTGGCGCACGGCCAACCCGGAGCGCGCCGCGGAGTTCGACCGCATCAACGCCAACGAGCTGCCCGCGGGCTGGGAGGACGAGCTCCCCGTCTTCGAGACCGGCAAGGGCGTCGCCACCCGCGCCGCCTCCGGCAAGGTGCTCGAGGCGCTCGGCGCGGTCATCCCGGAGCTGTGGGGCGGCTCGGCCGACCTCGCCGGCTCCAACAACACCACCATCGACAAGAACTCCTCGTTCCTGCCGGTGGGCAACCCGCTGCCGGAGGCCGACCCGTACGGCCGCACCATCCACTTCGGCATCCGCGAGCACGCCATGGCCGCGTCCATGAACGGCATCGCCCTGCACGGCCACACCCGCATCTACGGCGGCACCTTCCTGGTGTTCTCCGACTACATGCGCAACGCCGTCCGGCTGTCCGCCCTGATGCACCTGCCGGTGACGTACGTGTGGACGCACGACTCCATCGGCCTCGGCGAGGACGGCCCGACCCACCAGCCGGTCGAGCACGTCGCCGCGCTGCGCGCCATCCCGGGCCTGAACGTGGTCCGCCCGGCCGACGCGAACGAGACCGCCATCGCCTGGCGCGAGATCCTGCGCCGCCACACCAAGGTGTTCGGCAAGGGCGCTCCGCACGGTCTGGCGCTCACCCGCCAGGGCGTGCCGACGTACGAGCGCAACGAGGACGCCGCCAAGGGCGGTTACGTGCTGTTCGAGGCCACCGGCCCCGACGGGCAGAGCGCAGCGGCTCAGGTCGTCCTCATCGGCACCGGCTCCGAGGTCCAGCTCGCCGTGGCCGCGCGCGAGGCGCTCCAGGCCGAGGGCGTTGCGACCCGCGTGGTCTCGATGCCCTCCGTGGAGTGGTTCGAGGAGCAGGGCCAGGAGTACAAGGACAGCGTCCTGCCGCCGTCCGTCAAGGCGCGTGTCGCGGTCGAGGCCGGCATCGGCCTGACCTGGCACCGCTACGTCGGCGACGCCGGCCGGATCGTCTCGCTGGAGCACTTCGGTGCCTCGGCCGACGCGAAGGTGCTGTTCCGCGAGTTCGGCTTCACCCCCGAGGCCGTGACCGCCGCCGCCCGGGAATCGCTCGCCGCCGCCGCGCGCTGACGCCCGTACCCAGACCAGTAGGAGATGCAATTCCCATGACAGACGCACTCAAGCGCCTCTCCGACGAGGGCGTGGCGATCTGGCTGGACGACCTGTCCCGCAAGCGGATCACGTCCGGCAACCTGGCCGAGCTCATCGACCAGCAGCACGTGGTCGGTGTCACCACCAACCCGTCGATCTTCCAGAAGGCGATCAGCAGCGGTGACGGTTACGAGCAGCAGCTCGCCGACCTCGCCGCCCGCAAGGTCACCGTCGAGGAGGCGATCCGCATGATCACCACGGCGGACGTCCGCGACGCCGCCGACATCCTGCGCCCGGTCTACGACGCGACCGAGGGCCAGGACGGCCGGGTCTCGATCGAGGTCGACCCGCGCCTGGCGCACGACACCACGGCGACCATCGCCGAGGCCAAGCAGCTCGCCTGGCTGGTGGACCGCCCGAACACGCTCATCAAGATCCCGGCGACCGAGGCCGGCCTGCCGGCGATCACCGAGGTCATCGGCAAGGGCATCAGCGTCAACGTGACGCTGATCTTCTCGCTGGAGCGCTACCGCGCGGTCATGGACGCGTACCTGGCGGGCCTGGAGAAGGCGAAGGCCGCGGGCCTGGACCTCTCCAAGATCCACTCGGTTGCCTCCTTCTTCGTGTCCCGCGTGGACAGCGAGATCGACAAGCGCCTGGACGCCGTCGGCACCGACGAGGCCAAGGCCCTCAAGGGCAAGGCGGCGCTCGCCAACGCCCGGCTGGCCTACGAGGCGTACGAAGGGGTCTTCTCCGGCGAGCGCTGGGACGCCCTGGACAGGGCGCACGCCAACAAGCAGCGCCCGCTGTGGGCCTCGACCGGCGTCAAGGACCCGGCGTACAAGGACACCCTGTACGTGGTGGACCTGGTCGCCCCCGGCACGGTGAACACCATGCCCGAGGCCACCCTGGACGCCACCGCCGATCACGGCGTGGTCTCCGGCGACACCATCCGCGGCACGTACGAGCAGGCACGCAATGAGCTCGAAGCGGTCGCGAAGCTGGGCATTTCGTATGACGATGTGGTGCAGCTGCTTGAAGACGAGGGCGTCGAGAAGTTCGAGGCGTCCTGGAACGACCTGCTGAAGTCGACCGAGGCGGAGCTTGCCCGCCTTGCCCCCACGGAGGCCTGAACACCTTGTTTGTAAACGGAGCGAACCCGCTTCGTGACGCACAGGACCGGCGGCTCCCGCGCATCGCGGGGCCGTCCGGCCTGGTCATTTTCGGCGTTACGGGTGACCTGTCGCGCAAGAAGCTGATGCCTGCCGTCTACGACCTGGCCAACCGCGGGCTGCTCCCGCCAGGCTTCTCGCTGATCGGCTTCGCCAGACGCGAGTGGGCTGACGAGGACTTCGCGAAGGAGGTCCACGACGCCGTCAAGGAGCACTCCCGTACGCCGTTCCGTGAAGAGGTCTGGCAGCAGCTGGTGCAGGGCTGCCGCTTCGTCCAGGGCGACTTCGACGACGACGCGGCCTTCGAGACGCTGAAGGCCACGATCGAGGAGCTGGACAAGGCGCAGGGCACGGGCGGCAACTTCGCCTTCTACCTGTCCGTCCCGCCGAAGTTCTTCCCCAAGGTGGTCCAGCAGCTCAAGGACCACGGGCTGGCGCAGAAGGAGGGCTCCTGGCGGCGCGCCGTCATCGAGAAGCCCTTCGGCCACAACCTGAAGAGCGCCGAGGAGCTCAACAAGGTCGTCCACGAGGTCTTCCCCCGTGACGAGGTCTTCCGGATCGACCACTACCTGGGCAAGGAGACCGTCCAGAACATCCTGGCGCTCCGCTTCGCCAACACCATGTTCGAGCCGATCTGGAACCGGTCGTACGTCGACCACGTGCAGATCACCATGGCGGAGGACATCGGCATCGGCGGCCGGGCCGGCTACTACGACGGCATCGGCGCGGCCCGCGACGTCATCCAGAACCACCTGCTCCAGCTGCTCGCGCTGACGGCGATGGAGGAGCCCGGCTCCTTCCACCCCAAGGCACTGGTGGCCGAGAAGCTCAAGGTGCTGACCGCGGTGGAGCTTCCCGAGGACCTGGGCAAGCACACCGTGCGCGGCCAGTACTCGGCGGCCTGGCAGGGCGGCGAGAAGGTCGTCGGGTACCTCGAAGAGGACGGCATCGACCCCAAGTCGAAGACCGACACCTACGCGGCCATCCGCCTGGAGATCAACAACCGCCGCTGGGCGGGCGTCCCGTTCTACCTGCGGACCGGCAAGCGCCTGGGCCGCCGGGTGACCGAGATCGCCGTGGTCTTCAAGCGGGCCCCGTACCTGCCGTTCGAGTCGGGCGCGACCGAGGAGCTGGGACAGAACGCCCTGGTCATCCGGGTCCAGCCGGACGAGGGCGTGACGGTGCGCTTCGGCTCCAAGGTTCCGGGCACCTCCATGGAGGTCCGGGACGTGACGATGGACTTCGCCTACGGCGAGTCCTTCACGGAGTCGAGCCCCGAGGCGTACGAGCGGCTGATCCTGGATGTCCTGCTGGGTGACGCGAACCTCTTCCCGCGCCACCAGGAGGTCGAGCTGTCCTGGAACATCCTCGACCCGATCGAGGAGTACTGGGACAAGCACGGCAAGCCCGCGCAGTACCCGGCGGGCACCTGGGGACCGGTCGAGGCGGACGAGATGCTCGCACGAGACGGACGGAGCTGGCGCCGGCCATGAAGATCGACCTCACGGAGACCAACTCCAGCAGGATCAACGCCGCGTTGGTGCAGGCGCGCCGGGACATCGGCACGCCGGCCATCGGCATGGTCCTCACGCTGGTGATCGTGACCGACGAGGAGAACGCGTACGACGCGCTCAAGTCGGCGAACGACGCTTCCCACGAACACCCTTCGCGGATCATCGTCGTCATCAAGCGGGCCGCCCGCTCGCCGCGCAGCCGCCGCGACGCCCGTCTCGACGCGGAAATCCGCGTCGGGGCGGACTCCGGCACCGGCGAAACGGTTGTGCTCCGCCTTCACGGTGAACTGGTCGACCACGCCCAGTCGGTGGTCCTCCCGCTCCTCCTGCCGGACGCCCCCGTGGTCGTCTGGTGGCCCGAGGGCGCTCCGTCGGACCTGGCGGGCGACCCGCTGGGGGCCCTGGGGCAGCGCCGGATCACGGACACGTACTCCTGCGAGAACCCGATCGGGGCTCTCGCCACCCGGGCGGCGGCCTACGCCCCCGGCGACACGGACCTGTCCTGGACCCGGATCACCCCGTGGCGCTCGATGCTGGCCGCCGCGCTGGACCAGCAGGCCCACTCGGTCGCCTCGGCGATCGTCGAGGGCGAGGACGACAACCCGAGCTGCGAGCTGCTGGCCATGTGGCTGGCGGACCGCCTCGGCGTCCCCGTCAAGCGGACCCTGTCCGGGGGCCCGGGCCTCACCGCCGTCCGCATGGAGACCAAGGACGGCGAGATCGTCCTGGACCGCGCGGACGGGGCGCTGGCGACGCTGTGCATGCCGGGTCAGCCCGACCGTGCGGTGGCGCTGAAGCGCCGGGAGACGGCCGAGCTGCTGGCGGAGGAGCTGCGCCGGCTCGACCCGGACAACACCTACGAGTCCGCGCTGAAGTTCGGCGTGGCCCGCCTGGAGGCTTCGGCCGTACCGGCCGAGCCGACGCCCGCTGCGGCTCCGGCTCCGGCCGGGGCGCCGAAGCCGGCGCCCAAGGCGGCCAAGAAGGCCGCGGCCAAGTAGCACGCACGGTCCGGCCGCGCGGGGGGGGGGGGGGGGGCCCCCCCCCCCCCCCGCCCCCCACCCCCCCCCCCCACAAAACCGCCCCCCCACAGGCGGGGGGAAATAAAAAAAAAAAAAAAACCACGC